>NZ_RBCK01000003.1:0-191048 GCF_003626515.1 Streptococcus chosunensis
ACACCTGTACCCATGCCGAACACAGAAGTTAAGCCCTAGAACGCCGGAAGTAGTTGGGGGTTGCCCCCTGTGAGATATGGAAGTCGCTTAGCTTTAATCCGCCATAGCTCAGTTGGTAGTAGCGCATGACTGTTAATCATGATGTCGTAGGTTCGAGTCCTACTGGCGGAGTAGTTAAGTAAAGGAGGTATAGACCTTCTTTTTATTATGTAATTTTCACCCTACCTCGCTCCGTTAGGTGTGAGATAGATAGTTTTTTTCAACTGTAGTGGGTTGAAGACTAGAAAGGACAAATTTTGTCCTTTCTTTTTTGATGTTTATAGAGATGAAAATCCATTTTTTTCAAGTTTTCAAAGTTCCGAAAACTAAAGGCATTTCGTTTGATAAGTTTGAAGAGATTATTCATCGCTTCTAATTTGGCGTTGGAATAGGGTAATTGAAGAGCGTTGACGATTTTATATTTGTCCTTGAGAAAGATTTAAAAAATCAGTCTGAAAAGTTTGATACTGTACTGACCCCAAAAAGTTAGACAATTAATTTATCCGAAGGATTTAGTTCTGTATTGCACAGGACTGAGTCCTTTTAGTTTTACCTTAATTCGTTTGTTGTTGTAGTAATCAATATAGTCTACAATGGCTTGTTCCAATTGCCTTAAGCGACTGAAACGACTTCTCATAACCGTAAAACATCTCCGATTTCAGAATGCCAAAGAAAGATTCCATCATACCGTTGTCTGTACTGTTACCTTTACGTGAGATGGATGCTTGAATTCCCTTACTCTCTAGGAACCGATGATAAGAATCATGTTGGTATTGCCAGCCTTTGTGACTATGGAGAATCGTATTCTCATAGTGTTTCTCTGTGAAGACCTGTTCCAGCATCGTTTTTACTTGTTCTAAATTAGGCGAAGTAGAGAGATTCTAAGCAATAATTTCGCTGTTAAAGCCATCTAAAACAGGCGATAAATAGAGTTTCTGTGTGCTATTTGGAATGGCAAACTCTGTCACATCCGTATAACACTTTTCCATTGGTCTCGATGCTTCAAACAGGCGTTGAATGAGATTCTCTGCTTTCTTGCCAATCTCTCCTTGGTAGGAAGAATACTTTCGTCTCCGATGAATTCGAGCTATTAAACCAAGGAGCTTCATCAGACGTTGAACTTTCTTATGATTCACTACAAAACCACGATTTCTTAGTTTAAGAGTAACTCTCCGATAGCCATAATTTCTTTTATGGTCATTATAAATGGCCTGAATTTCAGTTTTAAGCTCTTTATCTTTGTCAAGCCCATCTAGTTCCTTCAATTGATAGTAGTAAGTTGAGCGAGGTAAACAAGCCGCTTCAAGAAGTAAATCTAGTTGAAATCCTCCTGAAGCCATTTCTCTAATTGTCTCTGCCTTTCTCGCTGTATGGCTTCGTCCCTGTCTTCCAGCTCTTTTAACTTTTTTAAGTAAGCCACCTCGGTACGTAAGAGTTCATTCTCCTCTTGGAGTCGCTCTAGTTCTGTCATTTCTTCCCAAGTTTTCTTACATTTACGTCCCATTTTAGGTACTCTCCCTCTTGTTTTCTCAACAATAGTATACCCGTTTTCCTTGTATTGTGCCAGCCAGTTAAGAAGTATCGTACGACTTGGGAGATCTTATTCAAGAGAAACTCTATCTTTGGTCCAGCCTTCATGTATGACTTTATCAATCATTTCTTGTTTTAAATCAGGAGAATAGTAACGATTTTTTCCTTTTTTGACGAATTCAATTCCGTAACGATCAATCAATTTAATCATGTACCTAAGATTAGAATTGTTTATCCCAAATTTATTTGAAAGTTTCTCTATGCTATATCCTTGTTTTCTAGGTTTATAGATCTGGACTTTATCATCATAAGTTAATTTCATAAAAAAAACACCCCAAAAGTTAGATTTTTTCTGACTAACTTTTGGGGTGCAGTTCAGTTCAATACTATGCGTTTTTCTTTTTTAAGATTTTACTTCAGTCGCTTTTTTAGGTAGTCAATTTATTCCTATTCTGTCAATTTTTCCTATTTGTTATCTTGTTGAGGTTGGTATTTTAACAATTCAGGAATTGATAGTGAATGTGTAAAATTTTTTGTTAGAATAAGGTCATAAAAAGAAAAGGAGTATATATTTATGCTAAAAAGTATTTATGATCAGATGACAGATTTCTATGACAGTATCGAAGAAGAGTATGCTACTTTCTTTGGTGATAGTTGGGATTGGGAACATGTTCATTTTAAATTTTTGATTTATTATCTTTTCCGATATAGCATTGGGAATCATCGGGATTTTATTGTTTACCATTATCGTGTTGCTTATCGTTTGTATCTTGAAAAATTGATAATGAAACAAGGTTTTGTTGCTTGTTGAGATGTTTTGAGTAAATTTCCGAACAAATTTAGTTTTTTTTGGAAAAATAATGATAAATAGCCGAAATTTTTTCTAAATCATTTTTAAATAGTTGGAAATAGCAAATCTTTCTATTGTTTCTTCTTGATAAAAAGGCGATTTTTTCTTATAATAAATTGTAAGATATAATTGCAGGTGAGAGTCCTGCCATGTATGTGAGAAAGGAAGAGCCTGAGGGCTCAGACAAGATTATGACTTCAGTTGTTGTTGTAGGTACCCAATGGGGTGATGAAGGTAAAGGGAAGATTACAGATTTCCTTTCAGCGAATGCAGAAGTGATTGCACGTTACCAGGGTGGTGATAATGCAGGGCACACGATTGTGATTGACGGTAAGAAATTTAAGTTGCACTTGATTCCATCTGGGATTTTCTTCCCTGAAAAAATCTCTGTTATTGGGAATGGTATGGTTGTAAATCCTAAATCTCTTGTGAAAGAGTTGAGCTATCTTCATGAGGAAGGTGTGACAACTGATAACTTGCGTATTTCTGATCGCGCGCATGTTATTTTGCCTTATCATATCGAGTTAGACCGTTTGCAAGAAGAAGCTAAGGGTGACAATAAGATTGGTACTACAATTAAGGGAATTGGTCCAGCTTATATGGACAAGGCTGCTCGTGTGGGAATTCGTATTGCCGATCTTTTGGATAAAGATATTTTCCGTGAGCGTTTAGAACGTAACCTTGCTGAAAAGAATCGTCTTTTTGAAAAATTGTATGACAGTAAAGCGATTGCTTTTGATGATATTTTTGAAGAATATTATGAATATGGTCAACAAATCAAGAAGTATGTGACAGATACATCTGTCATTTTGAATGATGCACTTGATAACGGTAAACGTGTGCTTTTTGAAGGTGCACAAGGTGTTATGCTAGATATCGACCAAGGTACGTATCCATTTGTTACGTCATCAAACCCTGTGGCTGGTGGTGTTACGATTGGTTCTGGTGTTGGTCCAAGTAAGATTGACAAGGTTGTTGGTGTATGTAAAGCCTATACGAGTCGTGTAGGAGACGGTCCTTTCCCAACTGAGTTGTTTGATGAAGTGGGAGAACGCATTCGTGAAGTAGGTCATGAGTATGGTACAACAACTGGTCGTCCACGTCGTGTGGGTTGGTTTGACTCAGTTGTCATGCGTCATAGCCGTCGCGTTTCTGGTATTACGAATCTTTCATTGAACTCTATCGATGTTTTGAGTGGTTTAGATACAGTGAAAATCTGTGTAGCCTATGATCTTGATGGTCAACGTATTGACTACTATCCAGCTAGTCTTGAGCAATTGAAACGTTGCAAGCCTATCTATGAAGAGTTGCCAGGTTGGTCAGAAGATATTACTGGAGTTCGTAATTTGGAAGATCTTCCTGAGAATGCGCGTAACTACGTTCGTCGTGTGAGTGAATTGGTTGGCGTTCGTATTTCTACTTTCTCAGTAGGTCCTGGTCGTGAACAAACAAATATTTTAGAAAGTGTTTGGTCCTAAGAGATTTTTAAGATTTGTTTAAGATAGGTAGGGTATACTATAGACAGTTACAAGAAGACCTCCTAACTTGTTGTAACAAATATCCTAAACTTTTCTTTTTCATAATAATCTCCCTATAAAGTCACCGCATTCGGTGGCTTTTTTTGTCTTGGGATTCATGATATAATAATAAAATCGATAAGTAGTAAAAGGGAAATTGATGAATTATACAGTTGAAGAAAAAGAAGTCTTTATGCGGGAGGCTTTGAGAGAGGCTGAGATTGCTCTTGAACACGATGAAATTCCAATTGGTTGTGTGATTGTCAAGGACGGAGAAATCATTGGTCGTGGGCATAATGCGCGTGAGGAGTTGCAACGAGCGGTTATGCATGCGGAAATTATGGCTATAGAAAATGCGAACCTAAGTGAGGAGAGTTGGCGCTTGCTGGATTGCACGCTTTTTGTGACCATTGAGCCTTGTGTCATGTGTAGTGGGGCGATTGGACTTGCCCGCATTCCAAACGTGGTCTATGGGGCTAAAAACCAGAAATTTGGCGCTGCTGGGAGTTTGTATGATGTCTTGACAGATGAGCGTCTCAATCATCGTGTAGAGGTTGAAACGGGAATTTTGGAAAATGAATGCGCAGCTATTATGCAGGACTTTTTTAGAAATAGACGGAAAAAATAATTTTGCTTTTAAAATGAATAGGAATGTGATATAATAAATAGTGGAGCAACAGTTCTGCGTGAAGCGGGTCAGGGGAGGAATCCAGCAGCCCTAAGCGATTTGAATTGTGTGCTCTTTTTTTCGTGCTTTTTCCGAATAAATAAGATAGAATAATCTAGAATAAATGATAATAGAAAAGAGAAGATGATGAAAATTCGTGGTTTTGAATTGGTTTCGAGTTTTACAGATAAAAATTTATTGCCTAAGCGTGAGACAGCGCATGCGGCTGGTTACGATTTAAAGGTTGCTGTGCGCACAGCTATCGCTCCAGGAGAGATTGTCTTGGTTCCGACAGGGGTTAAGGCTTATATGCAGCCGACTGAGGTTCTCTACCTCTATGATCGTTCTTCAAACCCTCGTAAAAAGGGCTTGGTTTTAATTAATTCAGTTGGGGTCATTGATGGGGATTATTATGGCAATCCTGGGAATGAAGGGCATATTTTTGCGCAGATGAAGAATATCACAGACCAAGAGGTTGTTCTTGAAGTTGGAGAACGTGTTGTCCAGGCTGTCTTTGCTTCTTTTTTAATTGCAGATGGAGATGCGGCAGACGGCGTGCGGACTGGTGGATTTGGATCGACTGGGCACTAGAATGAAGATTATCTTTGTACGTCATGGGGAGCCAGATTATAGTATGCTTGATAAACTTGAAAATCCGCAACTCTATAGCGGTTTTGGTCGTGATTTAGCACCATTGACAGGAAAAGGTCGCAGTCTGGCAAAAGAAGTTGCTAAAACTGCATGTTTTGGAAAGGCAGAGATTATTATTTCATCGTCTGTGACGAGGGCTTTAGAAACAGCCCATTATATAGCGGTTGAAACAGGATTGGACTTATTTGTGGAGCCGTTTTTTCATGAGTGGCGTCCAGACTTAAATGGTACTAACTCTGATTTAACTAGTGTATTGGTAGCTCATGAATATTATCTAAAACATCAAGGAGGTTTACCTGAAGATTCTCCTTGCCGCTATGAAACTGCTCTGGAGATGCGTCATCGTTTTTTAAGAACTTTGGAAAAATATAAAAATTATAAAACTATTATCATTGTAACTCACGGAATGCTTATGCGCCAGTTTGTGCCAAATGAGAAGATTGATTTTTGTCAAGTGATTGAGTGTGAGTTAGAGATATAGAAAGAGGTTTATCATCGCAAAGAAAAAAGCGACATTTGTATGTCAAAATTGTGGGTATAATTCCCCTAAATATCTGGGACGATGCCCCAACTGTGGGTCTTGGTCTTCTTTTGTAGAAGAGGTTGAGGTTGCCGAGGTAAAGAATGCGCGTGTGTCCTTGACAGGTGAGAAAACTAAACCCATGAAACTGGCTGAGGTGACTTCTATCAATGTCAATCGAACCAAGACGGACATGGAGGAATTCAACCGTGTACTTGGAGGAGGAGTGGTACCAGGAAGTCTCGTCCTCATCGGTGGGGATCCTGGGATTGGAAAATCAACCCTTCTCCTACAAGTCTCAACCCAGTTGTCCCAAGTGGGGACTGTTCTCTACGTCAGTGGGGAGGAGTCTGCCCAGCAGATTAAACTACGTGCGGAGCGCTTGGGAGATATTGATAGTGAGTTTTATCTCTATGCAGAGACCAATATGCAGAGTGTTCGAGCAGAGGTAGAGAGAATCCAGCCAGATTTCCTCATTATTGACTCCATCCAGACTATTATGTCTCCTGAGATTTCAGGGGTGCAGGGGTCTGTTTCTCAGGTGCGCGAGGTGACGGCTGAACTAATGCAGCTAGCTAAGACTAATAACATCGCCATCTTTATCGTAGGTCATGTGACTAAGGAAGGAACTTTGGCTGGGCCTCGTATGCTAGAGCATATGGTGGATACGGTGTTATATTTTGAAGGGGAGCGCCACCATACCTTTCGTATCTTGAGAGCGGTCAAAAACCGTTTTGGTTCTACCAATGAGATTGGGATTTTTGAGATGCAGTCGGGCGGTCTGGTTGAGGTTCTCAACCCGAGTCAAGTTTTCCTAGAAGAGCGTTTGGATGGGGCGACTGGCTCGTCCATCGTGGTGACTATGGAAGGGACGCGTCCGATTTTGGCGGAGGTTCAAGCCTTGGTAACTCCGACCATGTTTGGAAATGCCAAGCGTACGACGACAGGACTTGACTTTAATCGTGCGAGCTTGATTATGGCTGTTTTGGAAAAACGTGCAGGTCTTCTCTTGCAAAATCAGGATGCCTATCTCAAATCTGCTGGTGGTGTCAAATTGGATGAACCTGCGATTGACTTAGCTGTTGCAGTTGCCATTGCTTCGAGCTACAAGGACAAGCCAACTAATCCTCAGGAATGTTTTGTGGGAGAACTGGGCTTGACGGGAGAAATTCGGCGCGTGAATCGTATCGAGCAGCGCATCAACGAAGCTGCTAAACTAGGTTTTACTAAGATTTATGTACCTAAGAATTCTCTGACAGGAATCACTCCGCCTAAGGAAATTCAGGTCATTGGCGTGACAACGATTCAGGAAGTTTTGAAAAAGGTTTTTGCTTAATCTGTGACAAATCCTCTTAAAAATGATAAGATAGGAGAAATATTTGACTATCAAATTTTCAAGGAGGGAATCGTGTCGTATTTTGAACAGTTTATGCAAGCCAATCAGGCTTATGTTGCCCTACATGGGCAGTTAAATCTGCCACTTAAACCCAAAACCAGAGTAGCTATTGTGACCTGTATGGACTCACGTTTGCACGTTGCGCAAGCTCTGGGCTTGGCACTTGGGGATGCTCATATCTTGCGGAATGCAGGTGGTCGGGTGACCGAGGACATGATTCGTTCGCTAGTTATTTCCCAGCAACAGATGGGGACAAGAGAGATTGTGGTATTGCACCATACAGACTGTGGTGCTCAGACCTTTGAAAATGGTCCTTTTCAGGAGTATTTAAAAGAGGAGCTAGGTGTCGATGTGTCAGATCAGGACTTTTTGCCTTTCCAAGATATAGAGGAGAGTGTACGCGAGGACATGCAACTCCTTATCGAGTCTCCCCTAATACCAGATGATGTGATTATCTCTGGTGCTATTTACGATGTGGATACAGGAAGTATGACAGTCGTAGAATTGTAAAAAATTCATTTAGAAAGAAAGTGTATGAAGAAAAACAGCATTTTATTTATTTTTATCTTATTGCTATGTATTGGTTTACAATATGAAACCATCTACTATACGGATGGTTCGATGTTAGGTGCGGAATATGGACTGATGGGAGTTTCTATCTTTCTAGCTCTCTTTTACATGATTCCGGCTCTTTATTTCCTTTTCCATATTGGGAAAAAATGGGAATTGCCAAAGAACGCTTTGATTTTGTCTTTATTGGGTGGGATGTTCCTTGCAGGCTGGTTGTCTAGCTTTGCTAATACCTATATCCATGATTTACTGGGCATTCTTTTCCCAGATAGTGCATTTTTAAATGCCTTTGAAAGTGCTATTGTGGCTCCTTTGGTAGAAGAACCCTTGAAATTGTTACCACTTGTCTTTGTTTTAGCTTTGATTCCTGTGCGAAAATTAAAATCTTTGTTTTTACTAGGGATTGCTTCTGGTTTGGGATTTCAAATGATTGAGGATATTGGCTATATTCGTACAGATTTGCCAGAGGGATTTGACTTTACTATTTCGAGAATTTTAGAGCGTATCATCTCAGGAATTGCCTCTCACTGGACTTTTTCAGGTCTGGCTGTAGTAGGTGTTTACTTGCTTTACAGAGCCTATAAAGGGCAGAAGGTTGGCAAGAAACAGGGGCTTATTTTCCTAGGTTTAGCCTTGGGAACTCACTTCTTGTTTAATTCTCCTTTTGTTGAATTGGAGACAGAGTTGCCTTTAGCGATTCCAGTGGTTACGGCTATTACTCTTTATAGTTTTTATCAGGCTTATCGCTTTGTTGAGAAGCACAATGAGTTGATGAACTAGAAAAATTTTCAAAAGAATGATGCAAGGGTACAAATATGGAGCCCTTCTTTTATTTTTGATGTATGTGTCCTGAATTGGGAGAATTGAATAAATAACATTGAGAGAACGTGAATAGCGTTCTCTTTTGTTTTTCTCAATTTATTCTCAGGAGGTCACAAATGACATCAAAAGAAAAAGAAACACGTGAATTGATTGTTTCATTCTTGATGAAACAGACAGGGATAACCCGTCAAGAATTAATAGACAACATTAAAGAACTAGAATCTTTTGGATTGATTGCTTTTAACTCAAAAGGTGACCTTAGATTTAGGGAGGTTTAGGTATGGAAAGAATCTCACTTGCACAGGTTAATAACGGAGAAAGATTCTTCCGTGTACCAAAGTTGCTTTTTGAGTCTGAACTCTATAAAAAGATGTCTGCTGAGTCTAAATTGCTTTATGCCATCCTAAAGGATAGATTTGAGCTATCAGTAAAAAACAACTGGATTGATGCTGATGGAAATATCTATTTCATCTTTACCGTTGAAGAAATTGGAGAGATGTTAGGTTACGGAAAAGATAAGGTTATTAAGCTGAAAAAAGAGCTGAAAAAATATGACCTACTCGAAGAAGTTCGCCAAGGTTTAAACAAACCAAATTTGATTTATCTTGGTTCTTTAAAGGTTGAAAATGTGGCTAAACCCTTGATACCAGCGGAATTCGGAAATTCCGACTTCCAGAATTCTGAAATTCCGAATTCAAGAACTCTGGAAAACAGAATTCAAGACTTCGGAATTTCAGAACCTAATGATACTGATTCTAGTGAGCCTGAGTTTAGTGAGCCTGAGTTTAGTTTAGAGGAGGAAGAAGAGAAAGCCCCTCAAAATTCTGAAGTAAAAAATAGAGTCAACCTTTCCCGAAAAGTTGATAAGGCGACTAAGTACGACCGAGATTATATTTGGAACTTGGTTCATGACCAGTTACTAAAAGAAAACTTCTCACAGGCTACCGCAGATTATGCGATGATACATTTTGATGACCGCTATGAATACGCTTTAGAGAATATGAAATATGCTAGCTCCTCGGAGAGGATTGCTGAGTATGTCTTTAATGGCATAGTTGCTGAATGGAATCAAAACATAAGGAAACAACAAGCAAAAAGACAGCAAAATATATAGTTTTCTTTTCAGTATAATCTGATTTGACCTTGGCAAGTCGATAAACTACCAGGAACATTGACAATAGAATACCCCCTCTGCCCTGATACAGCGTGACTATGAGATAGAAAATGGGGGGCGGAGTGTAAAGCTAGACTCTAGCCTCAGTCACAATTCGCATTTTCGCGGGTTTGTCGTTTTGACCATAAACGGTGCGCAAGAAATACAGATATAACCAAAAGGAAGTTATACAGCATGGGTGTAAATCAACCTAAATTTATTCGAAATGGAGAGAAAGAATGAATAAATTTGAAGACCTTGCAAACAATGACGTTTGCATCAGAGACTTAAAACAATTAGGACGTGAAGGTGGTGCTTCTGCTTATCTTGATAGTGGTGAAATACTGAACTTAAAACCAAAGTATGGCACAGTATCAAGAAAAGCCTATGTCGCAGGAAAGCATATGTACGTTGATCTAAAGATTGAATACAAAGACGTTTTTTCCGCAATTCGCACAATAGAACGAAATGGAATTTTGGTTGCGAGAAGATGTCGATTTGGAATGACCAACGTGCTTAGACTTACAGGGACGGGCTATCACCGCACTAGAAAACGAAGCACAGGAGGAAATTTATGACGGATTGGGAAAATGACAAAGGTTGGAAAGAAAGTTTTGAAGACCAACAAAAGAAAATCCAGTCCAACCGTCAACCAACAAAAGATAATAATGAGCCTATACGCTTTAAAATCATTGAGACGATTGCCGTCCTATCAAAGAATGACAGAGGGTGGCAAAAGGAACTAAACATTATTTCATGGAATGATGCCGAGCCAAAATATGATATACGGTCATGGAAAGATGACCATTCACGAGTTGGCAAGGGTGTCACACTTTTTGAGGACGAAATGGTCGTCCTTGCAGATGCAATTAAACATTTACAAATTACAAAAAAGAAAGAGGATTAAATCTTATGGAAACAGCAGTAAAAGTATTTCAAATTGTTCAAGCAGTCGTAATCATCACTGGGCTTGTATGGGTTCTATCAGGAGCCATCGATTTCTTTGGTGGTCGTAACAATAACGATTCAATGCGTCAAGAAAAAGGTGCAAATTCAATGGTAAATGGTGGCGCTATCGGTGTAATTGGTGGTGCGGTATGTCAAGCAATCATTGCAGCGCTTCAAGCAATTAACTAAAGCCTGGAATGAAAGGAGCTAGAGGGAATGGATAACATTACTAATTCCCTAGCTGAATATAGTTCAACAGTCAACCAGTATTCTGATCAAATCAATAATGCATTGTTGCCAGTTGCTTCAATCTTGATATTAAGTTTCTTTTTAGTCGATATCATTTCGTGGAACAAGAGACTTGGACAAGAAGGAGGAAGTCTGACCGTTCAATTATGGATGGAAGTTGCGCTAGGATATGTTATTGCTTTTTTGCTAGTATATAATATTTCTGAAATATTTGACTTTATTGTTTTGGTATTCAACAAAGGAATTACTTTGGTAAATGGAGTTCTACCACAGAGATCATTTGATGTAGAGGTTGACACTTCAGGCATCAGTGGATGGATTTTTAAACAGATTGTTTCACTTGTTGCTAAAACAGTTGATTTTATTGGTGATATTTGTGCAAAAATAATTGTTTTCTTACGTTTTTTCCAAATGTATATTTTGAAAGCAATTTCACCATTAATTGTTGCCTTCTTCATGTCAGAGCAAACAAGACCAGTTGCTATTAATTTTTTGAAGCATTTTGCATCATACGCACTGCAAGGCCTTCTAATTGTTATTATAGTGAGCCTTTATCCTGCATTAGTAACAGATGATATGTTTAAAGCAGGTTCAGGAGACTGGGTTGTTGCATTTGCATCAATTGGAAAAGGTGTTGTATATATTATTGCAATATTCGGAAGTCAAAAATTAGCAAAAACACTTTTAAATGCCATGTAAAAAAGCAATAAATTTGGTAAAATAGTTCCATAAGGAGGTGAGTTCATGTCAGAAAAACGATACTATATCAAGCGAGAAGGAAACCATTTCAAATTGTCTCCTCAATCGCAAGAAGAACCATTAGAAACCCCTACGTCAGTTCAATCAAACGCTCCAAAACGAGTGAAACGCTCCATTTGGTCAATGATTGGCAACTTCTTTAGTATGTTTTTATCAGGTCTGATTTTGATTATTGGATTTCTGATTGCTACTCCTTTCTTTTTAATAAATTTATTGATTAATTGGATCAAATTATCTATTGGATTTGCAATTTTTTGGGCTATTGCATATATCGTATATGATACAATTATTCTTAACAATATGTCACTTGGTGTCCATCCATTTAATACAACAATTGTATTAACTATAATGGGTTTAGGCTTCATAGCTTCAATTTTTGTGACGATTGCTCAAATAAAAGAATAAATTGACTTTAATATGTTGAACTGACACTTTGCTTGCAAAGTGTTTTTATTATAGCTAGAAAGAAAAATGATGAATAAACTAGGAAGCGAATTTCTGAAAGAATTTGATAATTACGAAAGACCAATTGCATTTGGACTGACAAAGCGGTTATTAATTATGATGCTCGGTATAGGAATTGTTATCTCTTTAACTATTTCAATATCGCTAATGGAATTATCAGATATTTTTATGTATCTTGTAGCTTTACTGATCGCACCGCCATTTATTGTTTATGGACTAGGATTTGATGAATCAGTCAAGGATAAGATATTATTTAATTTAAAAGTTCAAAAACGTTCATATATTACAGAATTTAGAGAAGAGGAGGAACTCAAAAAAGATGATTTTAAGTATTGGAAAAAAGTCAAAGAGTATGACGAAAGCTGAAAAAGAGAGAAAAGCACGTCTAAAACGCTCATTGAAAGCATCTACTCAAAATACTATCAAATATAATAGTTTATTTGAAAGTGGGTTGATGCACATTGCTAAAAACGAATGGTCAAGAACCTATCGCTTGGGTGACGTCGCCTATCTATCCGCTAACCAGGAAGAAAAGATTGACGTGATTGATACACACGCTGAAGCGCTCAATTCACTTGATGCAGGCTCTACTTATCAGCTCCTGGTTATCAATCGGAAAATCGAAGACAACGCTGTTGACCAAATCAAATATGATGAAGTTGGAGACGGTTTTGATGATTTTCGCAGAGAGTACAATGAAATTATCGAAAGTCGTTTTTCAAGCGACTCTAAAAATTTTCAGGTAGAGAAATATGTTACTCTTAGAACTGAAGCATATAATAAAAGTCAAGCAGATTCTATTCTGAATGAACTTGGGAACTCTCTTGAAAATCAATATGCTCAGATGGATATTACATTTAAAGAGTTGGGTGGAAAAGAAAGGCTTGATATATTTTCTGAACTGCTAAATGGTAAACGGAAGTTACCTTATTCATTCAGAGATATTGCATTGTCTGAATTGCATACAAAAGACTTTATTGCACCTAACAGGCTTCATTTTTTAGAGAACCGTTTTCGTATTAACGAAGAAGTGGCTAGAGTCATGTATGCTAAAAATTTCCCTACTTTTCTTACTGACAAGATGATTAAAAATCTTACCGATATTGGTGTTGAGTTGGCGATTACAATACATGCAGAGCCTTATGAGCCATCCAGTTTTATGAAAAAAATCAATAACATTGATACGACAATTAAAGCTGAAATGGTTAAAGCTCAACGTTCAGGGGCTCAAGAAGGTATCGATCAAGATTTAGCCGTTAGTGGTAGAGCCAGGGAAATTTCAGAATCGACGAGACGTTGGAAAGAAGAGATTGATGATAACGATCAAAAGGCTTTCTCAGGAATTATTGCTATTTACTTCAAAGCTAAAGATGAAGAAGAATTAGCAAGTGTCACGGATAAGATTCTGACTGCTTCTCGTAAAGTAGGAGTTGACTTCCAGGAGTGCTATTATTATCAAAAAGAAGGATTGAATACAATTCTTCCTATCGGGCACACTTTTTTAAATGTGAAGCGTAGATTTGTTCGTGATATGACTACTGCAAACATAGCTACACAAGTACCGTTCACAAATGTTGACTTAAAGTCAGAAAGCCCACGTGCACTCTATTACGGTCAAAATCAACTATCTAACAATGTTATTACAATTGACCGTAAAGCAGACCTTAATACTGGTTCAGGGGTTGTACTTGGTTCTTCAGGTTCAGGTAAATCTGTTACAGTTAAAACTATGGAAATTATACCAACTTATCTGAAGAACCCTGAAGACCGTATCATCATTGTTGACCCTGAAGATGAATATTCAGATATTGGTAGAGAGTTTGGCGCTCAACAAGTCGATATTTTTATCGGTTCTAAGTCGCACTTAAATTTGTTAGATTTGCCTGACATGAGTCAACTGAAGGACGAAGATAATGATCCAATTGGTGATAAATCAAATCTTCTGATGGGGTTGTTCGAATCAATCCTTGATGAAGTCGGTGACGTGCAATATACCATTATTGACCGTGTGACACGTGAAACTTATAAACGGTTTGCGGATGAAGATAGAACGCCAACGCTTGCAGATTGGCACGATATTTTACAAGAGCAGGAAGAACCTGAAGCCCAGGAGTTAGCGCTTAAATCAGAAATATATGCTAAAGGTTCACAAAATATCTTTGCACATGAAACAAACGTAGATATTACAGATCGTTTTGTTGTCTTCAATTTGAAGCGTTTAACAGGTAAATTAAAGCCATTTGCAATGATGGTTATTCAGGATTATATTTGGAATCAAGTTGTCGCTTCCCAAGGGAAACTCACTACTCGCATTTATTTCGACGAGGTACAGCTCTTCTTCAAAGAAGAAGTCCAGGCTATCTTCTTTACAGAGTTGTATTCACGGGTTCGTAAATACGGGGCGATTGCAACAGCCATCACACAAAATATTGAAACCCTGATGAACAAAGAAGAAGGGCGCAAGTTGGTATCTAATAGTGAGTTTATGATTCTCTTGAAACACAAGAAATCAGACTTATTGGCTCTTTCTAAAGCCATTACACTTACTCCAACTCTTACCAGGTATATTGAAAAACCAAAAGCAAAAGGAACGGGCTTGATTGTCGCAGGTCAAGTGGTTGTACCTTTTGAAAATCCAATTCCTCGACATACACGATTATTTGAATTAGTTGCTACAGATGCGTAGGAGGTGTAATTTTGTCAAGAAAGACAAGGAAGGAATTACGTCAAGCAACTCGTGAATATAAGGAAGCCAAAAAAGACATTCGTAATGCTAGAAAAAAATATGCTAAAGCAGATAAGAGGGATAAACAGCTTTTACAGCCAAAAACAGAAGCAGAAAAGCGTTACCTGAAGCAGAAGAAAAATGCAAGGCGACAAGTTGCTAGTAAAGAAATATCTCAGCTAAAAGAAAGAAAAAAGGAAGCAGGTGTTAAAAGAAGGCAAGCGATTCAGAGAAATGGAGGAACGACTCCCCAAAAAGTCGGTAGATTGGCACATAATCAAGCAACTCAACTTGTAGATGGTGCTTTTCAAGATAATGACTATTTAGAAGATGTTGCTTCAGCAAGACAGAATATCAGACGAGCACATGTAGAAGTTAGACAAGCAAAAAAAATTGGAAAGTATTCTATCAAAATAGCTTCAAATTCAGTAAGAAATGCTTATGCATCAGGAAATAGGACTTACAATCTTGTTCGTGGAAAGGGGTTTACAAGAACACCTGTTAAAGCTCGTTGGGAAACAAAAGTAAAAAATAAGTACCAACTATTAAGAGCGAAAACTAATGCTTCTAAAGCAGGGAGATTTGGTAAAACTGTAAAAAAAGTAACTTCTAAAATTAGTAAGCCGTTATTCACTATCCTAAAAAATCCTTTAACTGCAAAATCATATATCGTTTTGTTTATTATGTTTTTAGCAATTGCTATTTTTGGGGCAATGGCAGGTGGAGGAACTTCAACTGTAGCACAAAACGAGTTTGATCTTACAGAAGCTTGGACTCATATTTCAAAAATTGATAGAGAAAAATCAACAGATAAGGTTGATTATTGGACAAATATTGATGAAATAATGATGTTCATGGGTTACAAATATGAAGATTACAAGCTAGATTCACCCTATAATACGGATAAGAAGTGGTGGGAATTAAATCATTCTTACAGGGAGCTTCTTTCCGATACTTGGGAAGAATTAAATAAAGATAAAGACAATTTAAAAACAATGTCTGATATCTATACTTCGTCTGAAAATAAATATCTAAGATTGAGTGAATCCGAGTTAAAAGAGTATAACGAAGTCTTAGAACAGGCAAAACAAGTAGGCTATTATGTAACCTACAACGATTTGTCAAACCCCTTTAATGCTGAAGCAAATGATGAAAAATTAGATCCAATACGGATTGATAAAAGGTTTGGCTATGTTTCAAAAACAGAGATATACAACGGTTCTGTTTTGCAAGCGAACCAAGGGGCAAGACTTTACGCTGTGATGGATGGTACAATTTCTGTAAAAGATCAAGATGTGATTATATCATCAGAGACGGCAGAGTTTACTTATAAGAATGTGACTCGTGTTCGTGTTAATGATGGTGACAAGATTAAAGTTGGGAATGAAATTGGTGAGGTAAGTGATGTAGGAGGACAAGAAGTTTACTATAGAAAACTCAAAAACAAGAAAAAGAAAGAATGGGTTTGGGTAAATGTTGGTTTCTATCTTCCAAAGGTCGAATATAATCAGACTACGTCAGTAATTTCAGATATGAACCTAGACGGGGATATTGGCAAAAAAATAAATGATATATACAACTACTTCAAAAAACAAGATAGTAGCGTAACTTTAAACGGTATCTCAGCAATTTTAGGAAACTTTTGGACAGAATCATCAATAACAGCAAAAAGGGCCGAAGGAGACTATTTAAGCCCTCCTGTTGGCGCATCAGCTAACTCATGGGATGATCCTAACTGGTTAAACATGGGTAATGCTGAAGTGTATCAAGGGAAATATCCAAATATTATCCATAGAGGTATTGGACTTGGACAATGGACTGATACCCGTGATGGTTCGATTAGACATACAATGTTATTGAACTACGCAAAGGATAAAGGAAAAAAATGGTATGATCTCGAACTTCAACTTGACTTCATGCTAAATGGTGATTCTCCTTACTACGTTGAACATTTAAAAAATATCCTTCATTCAAGCGAAGATGTAGATTATTTAACTAACAAATTTCTTGTATATTGGGAAGGAAACGAAGGAGATAAAGTAAAAGAACGGCAACATAATGCTCAACAAGTTTTATCGTATCTCAAAAATCCTAGAGGTCACACTAGAGGAGGAAGTGCCGTTTTAGAAAGTTCATGGGGTTTCCCTTCGGAGTATTCATCTAAAATATCTAGTTATCCTTCAGGAGCTACCGTTTCGGCTAGCCTTGATGGTAACACTTATCCTACTGGCCAATGTACCTGGTATGTGTATAATCGATTAGTAGAAGCAGGAGCTCCTCATTATAATTGGTTAGGAGATGGACAGAACTGGGTTAGAGGATTGGTTGCCAGGGGATGGACATACAGTTCAACTCCAGTTGCAGGAGCAGTTATGTCAATCCAAGGTGGTTTTTGGAATACTCCTGCGGAGTATGGGCATGTAACTTATGTTGAACATGTAAATGAAGATGGTAGTTTTCTAGTTTCTGAGTGTAATGTTGGGGGAGTTCAAGATAGAATACATTGGACTCTTTGGACAAATCAAAGTTACCTTTCATTTGCAATTCCGCCAAAATAGAAGAAAGAATGGAGAATTATGATAGATTCATCTAAATTAAAAGTAATAAAATTTATTGGTTATATACTATTGATTATCCTTGCCGTATTTCTTGGAGTAGGTATAGGACAAACAATAGCAGATCACAATCAAAAAAAGGAAATTGCTGAAAGTAAACAGACAGCAACAAAGGAGGGGCTTAATCAGGAAGAGGTAAAAGAATTTTTAGTGAACTATTATACCAAAAAAGATCTTGGAGAGAATAGGAATCGCTATAAAGAATATATGACTGATGGTCTATATAAACAAACAATAGCTAAAGAAGAAGAACCTGTGAGCCAAACCTATAAAGGATTTGTTGTAGATTTTCAGTTTAAATCAGCAGAAATTTATATCAATCAAGACAAATTACAAGTTATAGCGCAAGTAAATTATGTAAATACTTTACTAGATGAAAAGAAAAACTATAACACTGCTCAAAAAAATGTTTTGAACAAAAAGACACTGAGAATAAGTTATACTAATGAAAACGGTAAAATGAAAGTAAATAAGATGGAATCCATTATTTTAACAGATCAAACAGGTGACTATGGAATTTTGGATAGTACAAAACCATCTGAAGGAACTACAACGGATTCATCAACAAAACCAACTACAACACCTAGCACCTCAAATTAAAGGAGAAAAATATGGCACCGAAAAAGACACAATCACAATCATTAAAGGGTAAACTTGAAAAATTTAATGCTGAGTTAGAAAAAATTCAGGAACAGAAAGAAGCCTTGAATCAAAAAGAAAAGGAGTACGAATTGAAAATTAATACACTTCAAGCAGAATATGTCATTGCGTTAATGGCTGAGTCAGGTAAGTCTTTTGATGAATTTGAAAATTTTGCATTTAACAATTCTAACAAGGTAAATTCTTCTGAAGAGGTCGGTGAGGGTCATGTTCAGAATTACTAATTTACAAACAAATCAGCAAGAAACCTGTCAAAATAGGGATGAATTGCTATCTCTTATTAATGATAGGTCAGTTTGGACAGAAGATAGAGGAGAAACGATAACTATTCAAATAGATCAATTAGGAGAAGAGGGGGTAATTTTAGACAGTCTATCTTTATCTCTCCCCCTCGAATCAATTGTAGAAGAAGCGCTATCAGGGTTTGGTTTTAAAAGAGAAAAAAAATCATTTGGATTTTTAAAATCAAATAAGCAGAAAAAAGAAAAGCGTACCTCTGTTAAAAAAGATAAAAAGCTAGAATCTATTAAAAGCGTAGAAAAACCTCAAAATAACCTGGTTGAAGATAGAAAAGATACAGAAAAAATGATTAGTAAATCAGTATCAGATAAGCCAGTAAAAACTAGAAAATCAGGGTTTAGTTCGCTTGTTCTTACAATAGTTATCTGTTTAATTACAATAGCATCTATTGTTTCAATATCTCTTGTTCAAATTCAATCTAAGAAAATCAATGAGCTTGAAAATCGGATACAACTTGAAGAGAAACAAGGGAAAATTGAAGTTTTTGGTAGATTTTTTATCGCAAATTTCTATACTGGAAAAAGTGAAAATATTATAGATTTTTTAAGCAGTGAAATGAAAACTGAAGGTCTTGAACTCAAAAAAGGAGTTCAAGCACAATCAACAATTTACGAATCACTAACCGAATCACAAGATATTATTCAAGTTACATTTGTAATTACTACAACAGAAGACTCGAATAATATTAAAACGATTAGAATGACTCTTCCTGTACGTGAAGAGGAAAAATCAATGTATGGTTATGTAATCGTAGGTAAACCTATCATTACAGGTTTTGCAGAATAACAAACATTAAAATAAACATTAAAATAAATATTAAAATAAACATTAAAGAGGACTAAAACATGAAAAAATGGGCTAAAATCATCACACTATCATCTATTGTCGTACTTGCTTCAGCGAGCGCTCAAATAGCTTATGCAGATACAAACACTTCACAAAATGAAAACGCTATTACTGCTGTATCACCAAATACTGGAACTACAACAGCTCCATCAAATGCTACAACTGTTCCTGTTGTAGCGCCAAACGCTGGAACTACAACAATTCCATCAAGTGATACAACTGTTCCTGCTGTAGCGCCAAACGCTGGAACTACAACAATTCCATCAAGTGATACAACTGTTCCTGCTGTAGCGCCAAACACTGGAACTACAACAATTCCATCAAGTGATACAACTGTTCCTGCTGTATCACCAAATACTGGAACTACAACAGCTCCATCAAGTGATACAACTGTACCTTCTGTACCAACTTCACCTTCAGAACAGCCTTCTGTTGTAGCTCCAACTGATCCTGGAACAACTGTAGCAACTGGTTCAAGCTCAGAAACTTCATCAAGTAGCAACTCTTCATCAAGTAGCAGCTCTTCAGCAACTACACCGACTTCTGAAGATAAGAACAAAAAAGACAATGCTACGTCAGATAATAAGGTTAGTGTTTCAACTATTGATGGGGGAACAACTACCTTAATTCCTGATGTTAAAGTTCCAACAAATAACCCTGGTGTATCTGCTCAAACAGCTGTAGAAGCAGGTGCTTCTCAGGTAGGAACAACTTCGCAAGTAACAGGTCAAGTTGTTCAAGAAGTGTCTCCTAGCGCACCAGTACAGACAGAAACAGGTGCTTCAATTGTAAGCACTCAGAACGGCAACGTTGTCCTCTCAGATGGCTCTGTAATTGCTCCTGAAGAGGTCGGAGGTACTGTCAATGAAGATAAGACTATCTCTGTTAAAGACAAAGATGGTAAGCTCAAAACCCTTCCAAATACTGGTCTTAAAGAAAGTATATTACTAACATTTGCAGGTTTTGGATTATTGGCTATCGTCATTAGTTTTTTCTTAAAGAAACGTTCAAATTAAGGAATAAGATAAAAGCACTCTTTTGAGTGCTTTTTTTAGAAAGGAGGATAAAAATGGATCAGGAGAGAATAGGAATGAAAGTAGCCGATATATATAAATTAACAGGCGAAATGCTTCTAAAATCAATGTATTATGCACTTGAAGAATCGTATCACAAATTTAATCACTATCTTGAAAACAAGACATATACGGCTAAAACCAACTGGAATCAGTTTATGGCAACAAAGGAAACAAAACATTTTGAAACGTTTCTGAACTATGAACTGAACTCTGAACGTCTTGAAGAATATTTAAAGGGGTATGAAGTTGGCTTTTCTATAAAAGATAATGGTAACGGTACAAGTACAATAGCAATTGATGCAAAGAACGTGCAAGCCTTGGAAGCAAGTTTCAAAGGGGTCATCAATGATTTAACCGAACCTGAAAAGGCAGAAAAACTTACTAAAAATCTTATCAAAACACCAAAGACCATGACTTTAAAGGAAAAATTGACTTACTACAAGAAAAAGGTTACCGCAGAAATCAAATCTAAAGATAAGGTTAAAACACCAACGCCTAAGAAGGCTATTGCGAAAGATGAAAAGGGGTTATAGATGGTTACAGAACAGAAAAAACGTCGCTTTCTCCCTTATTTGATTGTGGGTCTTATCCTTTGCTATGCGGTTCATTGGTTGGTCAAGCTTTATGACATAGCACCTGCAACTGAAGGAGTTACCTTTATAGATAATGCCCGTTTGGATTGGATGATGGAGAATTGGACAAGTAAGTCTTTTATTGACTTTAACTTCACTCAAGCTAGTCTATATGGTGGCGGTTTAGCTCTCTTTGTTGTCTTGATGTTTTACTTTCGAGTTGGCGACAAAGGGCGCTACCGCTACGGGGAGGAATACGGGTCGGCACGGTACGCCACGAACAAGGAAATAGCTTCTTTTCGGGATAAAGAGCCTGAAAATGATATGATTTTCAGTCAAAATGGACGAATGGGACTTTTCAATAAACGACTCCCCTTTAACAGACAATTGAACAAAAATACTCTTACAGTAGGTTTACCAGGGGACGGGAAAACTTTCACCTTTGTGAAACCTAACCTGATGCAAATGAATAGTTCATTTGTTATCACTGACCCGAAAGGTCTTCTTGTCCGTGAGACAGGAAAAATGCTTGAAGACCACGGCTACAAAATCAAAATCTTTGACCTGGTCAATCTGACCAACTCTAATCAGTTCAACGTCTTTCACTATATGCACGATGAGCTAGATATTGATAGAGTTGTTACGGCCATAAAAGAAGGGACTAAGATTTCTTCAAATATTGGTGAGGACTTTTGGAATAAGGCAGAGATTCTTTTGATGAGGGCTCTAGTTGGCTACCTCTACTTTGACGGTAAAGTTCTGAAAAAGTATGAGCCAAATATCGCTCAGGTTGCAGACCTTTTAAGAAATATCAAACGTGAAGACGAGGACACGCCTAGCGTGGTTGAAAGGCTGTTTGAAGAGTTAGAAAAAGAACTGCCTGGTAACTATGCAGGTCGTCAATGGGAGCTCTTTAATGAGAATGCTGAAGGAAAAACAGCAAGTTCTGTCCGATTCATTGCTTCAACTGTATTTGCAGCCTTTGACCATGATGCTGTGAGGAAACTGACTGCTCGTGATTCAATGGAGATGGAAAAGTGGCAGACTGAGAAAACAGCAGTCTTTATTGCTATTCCTGAAACGGATAAGTCTTTTAACTTTATTGCGACAGTCATGTTCACCATGATGTTCAGGCAGTTGCCTAAGACAGCTGATGAAATTCTTCAGGGAGACCATCCAACGTGCAAACCTGAAGACCTGCTTCATATCAGGTTTATATTAGATGAGTTTGCCAACTTTGGACGTTTCCCAAACTTCACGGAAACACTCTCTTCAGTTCGCTCCCGTGAGATTTCAATTGATATTATCATTCAAGCCATCAGTCAATTGAAGGCACTCTATAAAGACCAATGGGAGACCATATTCAATAACTGTGCTACCCTAGTTTACTTGGGGACGAATGATAAGGAAACAATGAACTATTTCTCAATGCGAAGCGGTAAGCAGACTATCAATGTTAAGAATCAGTCGCAAACAAGAGGAACGCAAGGGTCAAGCAGTCAGTCTATTCAAACCATTCAGCGTGACCTTCTCACACCTGATGAGGTGGCTCGTATTGGGGTTGATGAAGCCTTAATCTTTATCTCTAAACAAAATGTCTTCAGAGATAAGAAAACTAACGTTCTTCAGCATCCACGTGCTAAAGAACTGGCGAATAGTCCAAGTGATACGAACTGGTATCGTTATACCCGTTCCATGTCTGATATGGATGACTGGGATGCCAACGTCAACCATGATAGGGTGATAGAAACAACTAGCGCGAAGGTGCTAGAAGTAAAATTACCATTTGAGGAAGTGGCTTAACCAAAAGAAAACCTGTTAGGATTGCCTACCAGGTTTCTTTTGTATTTTGAGGAAAAGGAGGAAAACATGACACAAACAACTAATATGAGGGGGATAGGTTACTTTGATACCCTCTTTTCAGTCGTTGAGATGCCAACGATGGCGGAAGCACTCAAACAGTTTGCACTTGAGCATCAAGTGACTGGAAAGAGCAACCAGGGGGAGGTCTTAAATGACTTTGTCAGCATCTTGATTAAGACGTTAGACGTTGAAGATTTTCAAGCAGTCTCTACACAGCTTTTTAGCTACCCTAAACGGTATAGAGGAGTGCTTGAAGTTGAGGAGATTGAACCTTCTAAGGAAAAGCTGATTTACTTAAAAGCTAATATTGATAGCTTGCTTCAGGAAGAAATAGAGGTAAGGAGCAGGATAGATGGCGAGTATTGAAGAACTCAAAGCCCTGTCAATTCTAAAAGTGGCAGAAAGCCTGGGCATGAGTTTACAGCGAACAGGAAGCTATACTTACACTTGGGAAGAACATGACTCTTTCACTATCAATGTTAGGGAAAACTATTTCAATTGGTTTGCCCGTAGCAATGGCGGTGATGTGATTAAAATGGTTCAAGTCGTTCAGGAAGAATTGACAGGGGAGAAGCTTTCTTTTAAGCAAGCAAAACACTTCTTGGAAAAAGGTAGTTTTGACGTGGTCGATGTGACCAAAGTTCCTGAAAAAGAACCCTTCAGCTATTACCTTGAGCCTTATGAAACTAAGTTCATAGAAGCCAGGGAATATCTGAAGGATGTCAGGGGCTTGTCTGATGAGACGATCGATTTTTTCGTAGAAAAAAACGTCTTATCACAAGCCACTAAAAAGACAGGGGACTACTATGAACCTGTCATTGTTTTCAAGAGTTTAGACAACCAAGGAGAGGTTATAGGTGCTTCTCTTCAAGGTATTAAGGAAAATCATGACCTTTACGAGAGAGGGCGCTTAAAACAGATTATGAGGGCTTCTGATGGTATGACGGGAATGCACGTTGATATTGGAACACCTAAACGATTAGTCTTTGCGGAAGCTCCTATTGATTTGATGAGCTATTATGAGCTTCACAAGGATAGTCTTGAAGATGTCCGCCTGGTTGCGATGGATGGCTTAAAAGAATCAACGGTGAGTCGTCACGTGGCAGAACTCTTGTCTGAAGTTGGTGAACTTGATGATGAGGTTGACCAGGAGAAAAAATCTTCCTTCCTCGCTAAAACAGCTAAATTAAGCACTTTTTTTAAGGATGGAAAGCACCAGGGCTTAATTACCCTTGCAGTTGATAATGATGAAGCAGGTCACGCCTTTATTGAGCGGTTGACCAATAAAGAAATTGGATTGACTCCAGATCTCCCCCCGAGATTGGAAAGTCAGGACAAGATGGACTGGAATGATTACCTGAAGGAGAGCAAAGAAAAAGCCCTTGACCGAAGTCAAGAGCCACTTAATAACATTGGGGGCGAACTAATCAATCGCAATTCCGGTTATTTAGAAGGCGAACCTTCAAGGACAGCACCACAGCCTGAAGAGTCAAAGACTCAACCTGATTTTCCTGCCAATGTTCAATTATATTTTAACATTGATAGGTCAAAAGAGTCAAGTGTTGGGCTTAGAAATGGCTATCATTATGCGACTGATAAAGATTTGAGGTATCTCAATCGTTACGCTGAAGAATTTCAAAAATCGGCTGACTGGTATCTTAATGAGTTGGCTGATAGTAAGGTCACGTATTTTTACCAGGATAAAGAAGACGTTCAGATGCTTCAGGTGGATTTTGAAAAAAGGCATTGGATGCACTTGACAGGGATTGCTCCTGTTTATCATGAGTGGGCTGAAAATTTATCAGAGCAATTCATTGAAGACGTAGCTTCAGGAAAAGGCGATTTTGCAAATTTAACAGTTGGGGTTGGCTTTAGAGATAAGGCAAAATTACTCCCTATGCTCCCTGAAATCTTTGAGTCAGATTCTTTTGTCTTTGATGATTTATCTTCCGTTGAGAAGATGGGGCGGTTAGATGTTTCAAGTGCTATTCGTTCAGACGATAAAGATATTCTTTTAGCTTTTCGGACGGATGATAACTCAACCTTCCCTGCAACATTGCTGAAGCCTAGCCGAACGCTCAACATTGAACTGGATACTTTAAATCAAGAAAAAACGATATTAGGGGTCTTTGTTGAGAAAGACGACAGCATCAAAACAATGTCAATCAATCCTGAATTTGTTAAAGATAATGGACAAGCAATGCTTGATATATTGCGACAAAATAAAGATTTTGAACCCTTTAAAGATGAACCAAATTTACAAAATGGAGGTCTAGCTATGGCAGACAATAATGAACCAAATTTTAGAAATCGCTTTGAGCAAATTCTCAGAGAAGATGAAGAGAAAAAACAAGCGGAAGCACGAAAAGAAGAGCTTGAACGTGATTCAGATGGTGATGGTATTCCTGATGAAGTTGAAAAAGCTCAAGGGACAAGTCCTTTTAATGCTGACACAGACGGTGACGGAAAGTCAGACCAGGAAGAGGTCAGTTATGGGTCAAACCCGATTGACAGCAATCATCCAAATAATCAAAATCAACCTTCACCTGAACCACAAAAAAGCGTTGCTGAACTGATTCAGGCAAAAGACAGTAAGGGGCTTTCTCAACTTTTGAAGGATGGCGTTAAAGACTATTTTCAGTCTGACACTTACAAACAATACTTGACCACAATGAGTAAATTTCACAATTACTCACCGAGAAATATTCAGTTGATTTTAATGCAAAACCCTGAAGCTTCTCACGTGGCATCCTTCAAAAAGTGGAAGGATGAATTTGAGAGAAGTGTCAATAAGGGAGAAAAGTCATTACGGATTTTTGCCCCTATAACTCTAAAAAGACGAGACCCTAAAACTAATGAACCACTCTTAGATGAGAATGGGAATGAACAAACATTCATGTCTTTCAAACTTGTCCCAGTCTTTGATGTCTCACAGACAAATGGAAAAGAATTACCCAAACCAGTCTATGAACTTGAGGGGACTTATGAAGATTATGGCAATCTTTACAAGTCAGCTAAAGAGGTATCTGAAGCTAATGGTGTTCCCCTTTCATTTAGCAAAGACACCAAAGGCTCTAACGGTTTTTATTCCGTAAACAACAATGAAATTGTGATTAAGCAAGGGATGTCTGAGCAACAAACACTAAAAACAATCTTTCATGAAATGGCACATTCTGATCTACACAATATGGAGAAATTACAAGAAACTCCTCTTAAAAGAAGTACCGCAGAATTACAAGCTGAGTCAGTTGCTTTTGTGGTCGCTAGTCATTATGGGCTAGATACAAGTGAGTACAGTTTTGGCTATTTGGCAACATGGACAGATGACCCTAATGGACTATCTGACCTAGAAGGTCAAATTAAAATTGTACAAAAAGAAGCAGATAGTTTGATTTCAAGAATTGATAAAACCCTTGAAAAGTATCAAACTAAAGAACTGACCAAGGATGCCTTTCAAGAAAAACTTGACCGCTTGAAAAACCAATCTAAAGAAAAAGCGGTTGACACTAAAAAGAAAGAGCAGGCGAAAGATGCTCCAAAAAAAGAGCAGAAGAGCGACAACGAGATGAGCCTGTAAAAGACCTTGTCGCTCAATTATCCGCAGGCTTTATGAGTCGCAGAAAACAAACGGAGGACTAAAACATGAATGACACTATTGAAACAACATTACTTCTCAACTTGTTCTATTTAGAGAATGGAACGTACACAAGAAATGAAAGCTTTATTGAAGCCAAGCGCAGAAAAGCCATCGCCCTTTTAGATGAAGATGCGGACGAACTCAAAAGCATTGACTCTGACTTAGCTGAAGAATATCAAGAAACAATTTCCTATCTTGACTCTCTTTCAGATGAGGACTACCAGTCCTTAAAAGAGGAGTTGCTTCAACAAGTTGAAGTCAACTAAGGTCTGAAAGACGACTAAGGGGCTTGGGGATTTTCCCCAAAACTTTGAAAGATTTACCAACCCCAAATTGGCAGAATTGCCAGTATTTGGGATTGGTAAAATCTTTTAAATTTCGCAAGGTGATATCACCTTGCTATGCTTGCCAGTTTGAAAAGTATAGAGGGCTACGGAACAGATGTCAAGTAAATTGAAAGAGGAAAAAAATGAGTGACGAAAAGAAATTATACCGACAAATTCAAAAAAAGATGCGAGTGACACCTCAAGAAAACGGTCTTATTAAGCAGAGGATGGCGCATCATAATTTTTCAAATTTCAACACCTACGCTCGTTATATGCTTTTGACAGGCGAGGTTGTCACGGTTGATTATTCGGAGCTGATAAAATTAAGAACGGAGATAAATCGTATTGGTACAAATATCAATCAGCTTGCAAAGTACGTCAATACAACTGAAGAAATTACACTTGAAAACTTTCAAAATTTGCAGGCTTCACTTGCAGAAGTTAAGCGGTTGATGGATGACAGTTTTGATAAAGAAGTGGCTATGATTGAAAAAATGATGAGAGACAGAAGGGAGTAAATTGACTTGGTTGTTACAAAAGTTAAGCAGATAAAATCGGTCAACAAGTTAGCTGATGGTATCAAGTATATTGAAGATGGTGCTAAGACTATTGGAACAGAATTGATTGATTCTGATTTGAACTTTCCTGTAAAGGTTGTAGATGGTCAGATAGTCTCTCAGCTAGTTTCAGGAAATTTGGTGATTGATGTTGAGTCTGCTTATTCAGAATTTATGATGTTGAAGCAACTTGCCAATTTGGAAAAAGGAAGACCAATCAATAATGAAGAGTTGGTAAAAAATGATGTTTTGGCACACCATATCATTCAGTCCTTCTCCCCAGAAGACAATTTGACACCTGAGCAAGTACATGAGATAGGACGGAAGACAGCTCTTGAGTTGACAGGTGGCAATCATCAATTTGTCATTGCAACTCACATGGATAAGGGGCATCTTCACAATCACATTTATATCAATTCTACTAACTCGGTCACACTCAATAAATTCAGATGGCAAAAAGGAACAAAGAAAGCCCTTGAACAGATTTCTGACAAGTATGCAGACCTGGCAGGTGCAAAAATTCTTGACCGTCAAAATCAATTCGGTCACAAAGAATATTCAGCTTACCAAAAAGAAAATGTTTTCAAGTTAGAAATTAAATCACGGCTTGAGTTTCTCCTGAAGCATTCAACCAACCTTTCAGATTTTCAAGAAAAGGCAAAGGCGTTAAATCTTGCAGTTGATTTTACGGGGAAATATGTCAAGTATAAATTATTGGATAAAGACCAAAAACGAAATACCCGTGACAGAACTTTATCTAAAAAGGGACGGTACTCTTTAGAACAGATTGAGGAGCGCCTTGCTAAAAATGAAATTGTCTATCCGTTGGAAAGTATCAAGAGTGAGTATGACAAGTTACAAGCTGAGAAGGCAGAAGATTTTGAAATACGGGTCAAGATTGAACCGTGGCAGGTCGAGCATGAGACGGACACAGGTATCTATCTTCAAATGCAATACGGTATTGCCAACAAAGGTACAGTCAAAATCCCTAGTCGCCTTGTTGATAGACAAGAGGATGGAAGTTTTGATGTTTTTATCAAGAAGTCAGATTTTTTCTATTTCATCAATCCTGACAATTCGGCAAGCAATAAATTCATGAAAGGGTCAACGCTTATCAATCAACTTGCCCACGAAAGCGGAGAATATATCTTAACCAAGAACCCTAACATTTCTAAGTTGGATTTGTTGGTCAAAGAATATAATTACCTGGTTAGTCACGGGATATCTGATTCAGACCAATTCCATGAGTTACATGACCGCTTCCTGGGACAGATTGAAGAAACACAAGAGTCACTTGATAGATTGGATGAGAAGGTCGAGCGACTCAATAAAATTGCTTCAGCGCTTGAAGATATTCACGCAGACAACCCGATTGATGCCAAAGTAGCTTATCAAATTTTGGAAGAATTGAACATTTCACCTTCAGTCAATCCTAAAGAAATTGAAAAGCAGGTGGTCGAGGTCTCCATCGAGCGAAAAGCCCTGAAGGAAAAATTTGACAGTATTGTTAAAGACTTTACTCAGTATGAACGCCTTGAGAAAAACGCTCAAGCAAGAAGACAAGCTGAAACACAAAAAGAAGAGCTAGAGAAATAAAGAAAAGTAGTTTTCATCTGAAAACTACTTAGGTAAATTTGTATCTATATCGTTATAAAGTTTTGCAATCTCTCTAAATACAGCATAGCTATATTCTTGTTGAACTTCATTTCCTGAATATAGTGCTTTGGCGAGATTAAAGACTTTGCTGACATCATAGTTGGAATAAATGGTATCAAGACCATCATCAAAGTAAACCTCAGATGCATAGCTCCTGAAAATGTTGTTAAGTTTTTCTTTTATCTTATCTGCAAATTCTTTGTTTCCGTTCTTTTCGCATTTAATAATGATTTCATCAATTTCAGCAAGATTGGATTGGAATGTTTCTTTTTGAGACATGGTTGACTCCTTTGTTTGTAGTATAAGGTAATTATATAATAATCAAAAACATATTTCAAAATTGAAATTTAATAAGGACAATAAAGTATAGCCTATTGACCGCTTACCGTTTTCTTGATTTTAAAGGGATGAGGGGGCGGACAATAGGGTTAGGCAAAATAGAAAGGAGAAAAATGGTAAAAATTGGATATGCAAGGGTCAGCACGACTGACCAAAATATGGATAGACAACTGGATCAACTGAAGCATATTGACAAACTCTTTCAAGAGTCTATCAGCGGTGTCAGCAAAGACCGCCCACAGTTAAAAGCCATGCTTGACTATATCCGTGAAGGGGATATAGTCGTTGTGACAGAGCTAGAACGACTTGGAAGAAATAACCAGGAGCTAACTGAAATCATGAATCAGATACAAACTAAAGGGGCTACCTTGGAAGTGTTAAACCTTCCAACCCTTCGAGGGATTGAAGATGATAACTTGAGACGGCTTCTAAACAACTTAATTTTAGAGCTTTACAAGTACCAGGCACAAGCTGAAAGGGAACGTATCAAGGAACGTCAAGCCCAAGGGATAGCTATTGCAAAAACTCAGGGCAAATACCAGGGCAGAAAGGCACTCTTTACTGAAGACGATAGCAGACTAAAACACGCCTTCGAGCTTTACCTTTCAGGAAAGTCTGATAAAGACGTGGCAGGCTTAACAGGCATAAACGAGCGAACATTTAGGCGCTACCGTGAAAAATATCAGATAAAAAGATAGTGATTTATATCATGATTTTAATAGTGATAAAAATATTGATTAAAATCATGATTTTTATATTGATTTTTATCATGATTTATATTATAATAGAAGTATAGAAAATGGAGGGAGAAAAAACAAATGAAATTACTTAGTTTTGTTGCCATCAAGGGTGGAGTCGGTAAAACCACTTTAGCTCTTCTAACTGGTCAGTATTTAGCTAGTAAAGATCATAGAGTTTTATTTATTGACCTAGACCATCAAAGTAACCTAACACACTTTTATGACGTTTACGAGGATTCAGGAACGGTTGCCAATGTCTTTACTGGTTCAGGAGACGTGAACATTTTATCGGTTGCGCCTAACATTGATTTAATTGCAGGTTCTATGAGACTAGATGAAGCTGAAAGAAGACTTGAAACCAATCCTAATCAGAATATGTTTCTGTATGACTGGCTAGGTGAGAACCTGGAAGCAAAGAACCTGGCACAGTACGACTATGTGATTTTAGATTGCAGACCTGACTTCGGGATTGCTACAAGAAATGCTATCGCTGTTAGTCATGCTCTTTTCAGTCCTATTACGCCAAGCGATTTTGCTTTTGAAGCGAAACAAAATCTTGAAGTCCGTCTTGACGAGTACAGAAAAACAGAAATTGTACGTCCAAGCCGTGAGTCTCTAATTACTGCTAAACTCTACTTTTTGCCTAACATGATAAAGCATAATACGGCAAAATCGAAAGAGTTGTTATCTGTCCTTGAAAATGATGACAATGTTGTTGGTCAAATTCCTCAAAAGGAATTGTTTAATCGTGCATCAAAAGACAATACTGTTATTGACATCATGGCTGACCAAACATCACGAAACGAACACAAGGCTTTCTTTTCAGCTTTGGAAGAAACACTGATCCAAATTCAGACCGTTTCGGATAACTCCTGATATCAATCAATATAAAAACCATGATTTTAATCAATATTTTTATCACTATTTTTATCACTATTAAAATCATGATATAAATCACTATTTAAAAAGAGGTATGCAATGGCTTTTGAAATCAAAAAGGACAAAATTAGTAAAGCGTTAGGCGAGACACTACCGTCAGTCCCTAAGGCAAAATCACAAGGGCGAAGAGCAGGTCGTCCATCAGGGAAGACCAAACATCCTTATCAGTTCACCTTGAAGCCCCAAAATCGAGAAAAGTTAGATAGGATTGCGGAGCAAGCAGGATATAGCGGAGCATCAACTTTCCTTGATGATTGGATTGAGAGTTATATTGAGAGTTCTGAAGAATAACCGTCAATATTTTTATCATTATTAAAATCATGATAAAAATATCTATAAATATTATTTACGCAGGTGACCTATGCAACCAACCTATGAAATTGATAACCCCAACCTTTCCTATCAGACTAAACTTGACTTATGGCAGACTGGCTTTGGTCTTCAGCAAGTAGACGGTCTTGAGCCATCACGCTATATGGTTGAATTGGCTAAAGAGCAGATTGAAGGTAAGATTGAGTATCAACAAATTTATGACCAAATTACCAAATACCATGAAGAGACCGATGATAGCACGAAAGAAGCTGATATTGTCTCTTTAAGGATCGTAGAGCTGTTATCAAGCAACGCCTTCAAGTTTGCCCCAACCACTCTAAAATCAATCCATAAAGAGCTATTCTTTGGCGTTCTAAGCCAAGGTATCCCTTTAGGAGAATATCGCCATTATAACATCACTAAAAAAGAGCCGATTTTAGAGGGAGATAGCGTTATCTATGATCATTATCAAACTATCTCGGCTAGCTTAACCTATGATTTTGACCAGGAGTCACAATTTGACTATCGAGGGAAGACACCTGAAGAAATGGTCAAGCACTTGAAAAAGTTTGTATCGGGAATTTGGCAAATCCATCCGTTTGGAGAGGGCAACACCCGAACTGTTACGGTCTTCATGATTAAGTACCTACGTTCACTAGGCTTTGAAGTTGATAATAGCCCGTTCAAAGAGAATGCACGTTACTTCAGGGATGCCCTAGTTTTGGACAATGCAAAATTGCTGAAGAAAAATCCTGAATACCTGGATAGATTTTTTGAAAATCTATTGTTAGGTGGTCAACATGAGCTATCTCTGAAGAAAATGTATCAAGAGATTTTGCCAACTGCATCCGCTCCAAAGAACCAAAAAGACCAAGGTTTATCACTTTAGATATTGATTTTAATCACTATTAAAATCATGATATAAACCAATATTAAAATCACTATAAAAATATAGACCCTTCCGTTTGGAGAGGTCTTTCTTCTTGTCTTGTTTTTGGGGTATAATAGGCGGTAGCGAAGATTGAGGTGACAAAAATGGATATAACCGTGTTAGACGAAAGAGAATTTTCAAGGCAGTTGAACCAAAATAATCAACGGGCTTTTCTGAAGATGATTGAAAACTATGAAAAATTCATTGCCCCTAGTATGCGAGCGCAGGGGTACAAAAGAATCAATCAAAAAGAGCGGACAGTTATTTTTTCTTTTGGAGAAATGACCTTTTCACGTAGCAGATGGAAGAAAGATGACACCATCCGAATCCCTGTTGATGAAAAGCTAGGACTAGAACCAAGGTCGAGGTTTTCTCAGGAGCTACTTTACCAGGTGACCAAGCTTGCTAATTTTATGCCCTATCGTAAAGTTGTATCGGTGATGGAAATGTTAAAGGAAATCTATATCACCAAGAATACAGTTCAGCACGCTTTAGACGTGGCAGGTGAACTCCTAGCTGAAAAAGAGGAGTACGACTCCTTATCAGCTTCAGACTGGTCTGAAGATAACCAGGACAAAGTGAGAGCAAAGAAAGTCTATATTGAAGGTGATGGGGTTTGGGTCAAACAGGCAATGCCTGACAGGAAAAAGAAGTCTATTGAGTTAAGTCATTTTGTCGTCCATACTGGAAGCAAGAAGGGGAAGAGGAATATCTTAAAAGACAAGATAGAAGTTATCTCTACACGCTGTCATAAAGCCAAAGATAGACTAATGGATTTGTTGACTAGGCATTTTGAAATTACTCCCGAAACGGTCATTGTGACTAATTCTGATGGTGGTAAAGGCTATTCTCCTACGGACTTTAAGGACTTAGTTAGTGCTTTTAGGCCTAAAGAGCATTTGCACTTTTGGGATGCTTTTCACGTGAATCAATCCCTGAAAAAGAATTTACGTACTTTTCCTTTAGAGCTGACCAAACAAGCCTTTAAAGCGGTCAAGAGCCGAGATAAGGGTTTACTAGAAACGGTACTTGATACGGCTGAATCTTTGATTAAATCAGACAAAAAATTAGAGTCTTTTCAACGCTTCAAAAGACAACTTCTGAAAAACTTTAAATATACTGATCATCCTGAGAGCTTTGGACTCAGTAGCAAGGGTATTGGTATCATGGAATCTCAGCATCGCAAAGTGACGTATCGAATGAAAAATAGAGGTATGTATTGGAGTGAGAAAGGCGCTGATACTATGAGCCAAACCATTCTTTTAAACCATACAGGAGAATTGAGAGACCTCTTTTTCGGAGAGTGGAGGAAATCCTACCAAACAATAAAAGGCCAGGAAAAAAATTATCCTGGTCACTTTCAACATACTCAAAAATCAGATTATACACTACCACAGGTAAATCGCTCAAACCGAAAACCGAAGTATTGGGGAGCTCTTACCGATGAAAGGGATTGAAAATCATATGAAACCATGATTTGTCAAGCATTTTAGAAAAAAAGTTTAGGAAAATGCTTGCATTCTCCTCCCAAAGTGGTATAATGGACTTATAGAAAAAACACGAACAAAAGGCGCTGAGTGCTAGTAACACTCAAACGCCCACCGATTAAACAACCGTTCCTTGTTCAATCAGTTTAAAGCTATTGTATCATCAAAAGAACAATAAATCAAGACTGAAGCAGGAAAAAGTTGAAAGTTTCGGTCTTGATTTCCGTTCTCTTGGTGATTTTTCATTTTCTCCCAAAAACAGACACACTCATTTTTGATTGAAAAATAGTGCAAAAAACGCTACAATGGTAGATGGAAAAATCTTGTGAAAAGCACAAGCGATACATATATACCGGAGGAAATCATGTCTTTTTCTGATTTAAAGCTGTTTGCCCTTTCTTCTAATAAAGAATTGGCAGAACGTGTGGCGCAGGAGATTGGGATAGAGTTGGGGAAATCAAGTGTTCGCCAATTTTCAGATGGAGAGATTCAGGTCAACATTGAAGAATCAATCCGTGGGAAACACGTCTTTATCCTACAATCAACTAGTTCACCTGTAAATGACAATCTGCTTGAAATTTTGATTATGGTAGATGCTTTGAAGCGTGCGAGTGCAGAATCTGTCAATGTTGTCATGCCTTACTATGGGTATGCACGTCAGGATAGAAAGGCTAGAGCGCGTGAGCCCATCACTTCAAAACTTGTCGCAAATATGCTTGAAGTAGCTGGAGTGGATCGTTTATTGACCATCGACTTGCATGCTGCGCAGATTCAAGGATTCTTTGATATTCCTGTGGATCACTTGATGGGAGCTCCTCTGATTGCGGATTATTTTGAGCGTCGTGGCATGGTTGGTTCTGACTATGTGGTTGTCAGCCCAGACCATGGAGGGGTGACTCGTGCCCGTAAGTTAGCAGAATTTTTGAAAACACCTATTGCTATCATTGACAAACGTCGTAGCGTTGATAAGATGAATACTAGTGAAGTCATGAATATCATCGGTAAGGTCGAAGGCAAGACTTGTATCTTGATTGATGATATGATTGATACGGCTGGAACGATTTGTCACGCGGCAGATGCCCTTGCAGAAGCTGGTGCCATCGAAGTCTATGCGAGCTGTACGCACCCAGTTCTTTCTGGTCCTGCTATGGACAATATCCAAAAATCAGCTATTAAGAAATTGGTTGTTTTGGATACCATCTATCTGCCAGAAGAACGTTTGATCGATAAGATTGAGCAGATCTCAATCGCTCATCTCCTAGGGGATGCTATCGTACGTATCCATGAAAAACGCCCACTTTCTCCACTTTTCAGTATTGAGAAAAAGATTTAAGTTTTCACTTAAAATGGAACATGCTCCTAGCAGAAGTGAACTGCTGGGAGCTTTTTTGTAGCCAAAATCTGCAAGCCTTTTCAAAATGTGCTATACTGATGAAAAAGGAGGATTTCTATGAGTCAAGAATTTATCAATCCAAGTGATGGCGTGATTCGTCAGTATTTAGCAACGAGTAAAACACTTGCTGTGGTGGGGTTGTCAGATCGTGAGGAAACAACTAGCAATCGAGTGACCAAGGAAATGCAGGCTCGGGGTTATAAAATCATCCCAGTCAATCCCAAGGCGGCAGGTGGCGATATCTTGGGTGAAAAGGCTTATGCTAGCCTAGCAGAGATTCCTTTTCCTGTAGATATTGTCAATGTTTACCGTCGCAGTGAGTTTTTGCCAGATGTGGCGCGTGATTTTCTCAAGGCTGATGCCAAGATTTTTTGGGCACAGCTAGGACTTGAAAGTCTAGAAGCGGAAGAAATCTTGCGTGCTGGTGGATGTGATGACATCGTGATGAATCGTTGCATCAAGAGAGAACATACACGTTTGATTGAGGAAGCATAAGAAAAAGGTAGCTGCTGTGCTACCTTTTGTGTTATACTCAATGAAAATTAAAGAGTAAGCTATGATACTAGACGCAGGTTGCTCAAAACACTATTTTGAGGTTGCAGATAGAACTGACGAAGTCAGTAACCATACCTACGGCAAGGCGACGTTGACGTGGTTTGAAGAGATTTTCGAAGAGTATTAGAAAATGCCGATAAGGGTTTGCATCCCAAGACTAGTGAGGATGATGGCAATCCAGCAGATGGCTCCGAGAACAATGGATTTTCCGCTGGATTTGACCATAGCTACCAGATTGGTTTTGAGTCCGATAGCACTCATGGCCATGATAATGAGGAATTTGGAGAGTTGTTTAAGAGGGGTAAAGAAGCTACTAGCTACACCGAGAGAGGTCAGTAGGGTTGTTAGGAGCGATGCAAGGATAAAGTAAAGGATAAAAAGTGGGAAGACTTTTTTCAGTTGCAAACCTTGCTTATTTTTTTGCTCGCGCCTTTGCCAGTAGGAGAGAAAGAGAGTGATAGGGATGATAGCCAGGGTGCGCGTCAGTTTAACAATGGTTGCGGATTCGAGGGTATTGGTCTGGTAGAGACTGTCCCAGGCGCTGGCTGTGGCTGTTACAGAGGAAGTGTCATTGACAGCTGTTCCTGCAAAGAGGGCAAATCCTTCATTAGATAAGTGAAGCCAAGTACCTAGGGTTGGAAAGATGAGAGCAGCCAAGACATTGAAGAAAAAGATAACAGAGATGGCTTGGGCTACTTCCTTTTCCTTGGCATGAATAACGGGTGCTGTCGCCGCAATGGCAGAACCACCACAGATAGAAGAACCCACTCCAATCAAGGTAGCCAGTTTTGTGTCCAGGGCAAAGAAGCGTTGGAAGAGGTAGGCAACAATCAAGGCTATTGAGATGGTGGACAGGATGACAGGGAGTGAAGATTGCCCAACTGCAAAGACCTGCGAAATATTGAGACCAAAACCAAGCAAGATAACGGCATACTGGAGCAATTTTTTGGAACTAAAGGTCAATCCAGCATCCAGTTGTTTATGAGACGCGATAAAGGGATGTAGGAGCATGCCTATGAAAATCGCAAAGACGGGTGCGCCAATCACAGGGAAGAATCCGCCTAGATACCAAGCAAGTAGTGAAATCAGAAGGCAGGCCAAGATGCCTACTCCATTTTTTGATAGAAATGACATAAAAACCTCCAAATAGAATCTGTTACCATTATAGACCTGTAAACAGGAAAAGTAAAATAGAAAGTGGAAAGCTATTCTCTAATGTATTTTTGCGGTCGGGGGGCTTTTGTAGTATAATAGAGATACGTTTTGAAAGTAGGAGGTATCTATGGACTTAACTAAGCGCTTTAATAAACAGTTAGATAAGATTCAAGTTTCGTTGATTCGTCAGTTTGACCAGGCTATTTCGGAGATTCCTGGGGTCTTGCGTTTGACCTTGGGGGAACCTGATTTTACAACGCCAGACCATGTCAAGGAGGCGGCCAAGCGAGCGATTGATCAGAACCAATCCTACTATACAGGGATGAGTGGTCTGCTGACTCTACGTCAGGCAGCCAGTGACTTTGTTAAGGAAAAGTACCAACTGGACTATGCTCCTGAAAATGAAATCTTGGTTACAATTGGGGCGACAGAGGCATTATCTGCTACTTTGACAGCTATTTTGGAAGAGGGAGACAAGGTGCTCTTGCCAGCTCCTGCTTATCCAGGCTATGAACCGATTGTCAATCTAGTTGGGGCAGAGATTGTCGAGATTGACACGACTGAAAATGGGTTTGTCTTGACTCCTGAAATGTTGGAGAAGGCCATTTTGGAGCAGGGAGACAAGCTCAAGGCGGTTATTCTCAACTATCCAGCTAATCCGACAGGAATTACCTATAGTCGAGAGCAGTTGGAAGCCTTGGCAGCTGTTTTGCGCAAGTACGAAATTTTCGTTGTCTGTGATGAGGTTTACTCAGAATTGACCTACACAGGCGAAGCCCATGTGTCTCTAGGAACGATGCTGAGAGACCAAGCTATTATTATCAATGGTCTATCTAAATCGCATGCTATGACCGGTTGGCGTTTGGGGTTGATTTTCGCTCCTGCGACCTTCACAGCCCAGTTAATCAAGAGTCACCAGTACTTGGTGACTGCCGCAAATACTATGGCTCAACATGCTGCGGTAGAAGCCTTGACGGCTGGTAAAAACGATGCGGAGCCTATGAAGAAGGAATACATCCAGCGTCGAGATTACATTATCGAAAAAATGACTACTCTTGGTTTTGAGATTATCAAACCAGACGGTGCCTTCTATATCTTTGCTAAGATTCCAGCGGGTTACAATCAAGATTCCTTTGCTTTTCTGAAGGATTTTGCTCAGAAGAAGGCTGTTGCCTTTATCCCTGGTGCAGCCTTTGGGCGTTACGGGGAAGGTTATGTTCGCCTATCTTATGCAGCCAGCATGGAGACGATCAAAGAAGCCATGAAACGACTTGAGGAGTATATGAGAGAAGCATGATTCAGTCTATCACGAGTCAAGGCTTGGTGCTCTACAATCGTAACTTTCGTGAGGATGACAAGCTAGTCAAGATTTTTACAGAGCAGGCTGGCAAGCGCATGTTTTTCGTTAAACATGCTGGCCAGTCTAAGCTGGCTCCTGTTATTCAGCCCTTGGTGCTGGCTCGATTTCTCTTACGAATCAATGATGATGGGCTCAGTTACATTGAGGACTATCATGAGGTGATGACGTTTCCCAAGATTAATAGCGATCTCTTTGTCATGGCTTATGCGACCTATGTGGCAGCTCTTGCAGATGCTAGTTTGCAGGATAATCAGCAGGATGCTCCCTTGTTTGCTTTTTTGCAAAAGACTTTGGAGTTGATGGAAGCTGGCTTGGATTATCAGGTTTTGACTAACATTTTTGAAATTCAAATCTTGACTCGATTTGGGATTAGCCTCAATTTTAATGAGTGTGTCTTTTGCCATCGGGTCGGTCAGGCTTTTGACTTTTCTTTCAAATATGGCGCTTGCCTCTGTCCAGACCATTATCATGAAGATGAGAGACGTTGCCATCTAAACCCTAATATCCCTTATCTGCTCAATCAATTTCAAGCCATTGATTTTGAAACCTTGGAGACCATTTCGCTCAAGCCTGAAATCAAGCAAGAGCTACGCCAATTTATGGATCAACTCTACGAAGAGTACGTTGGGATTCACCTAAAATCAAAGAAATTTATTGATTCCCTATCCGACTGGGGACAATTACTAAAAGAGGAAAAGAAATGAAAAAAATCGCAGTAGATTCCATGGGGGGCGATTACGCACCTCAGGCCATCGTTGAGGGTGTCAATCAAGCCCTAGCTGACTTTTCAGATATCGAGATTCAACTTTACGGAGATGAAGCTAAAATCAAGCAATATATGACAGCGACGGAGCGCGTCAGCATTATCCATACGGATGAGAAGATTGATTCAGGCGATGAACCTACGAGAGCTATTCGGAAGAAGAAAAATGCCAGTATGGTATTGGCGGCCAAGGCTGTCAAAGAAGGTGAAGCAGACGCTGTGCTCTCAGCTGGGAATACAGGTGCTTTGTTGGCGGCAGGATTCTTCATCGTGGGTCGTATCAAGAATATCGACCGTCCTGGGCTTATGTCAACCTTGCCGACCATTGATGGGAAAGGTTTTGACATGCTTGACCTCGGTGCTAATGCGGAAAATACAGCCCAGCACCTTCATCAATACGCTGTTCTCGGCTCCTTCTATGCCAAGAATGTTCGTGGCATTGCGCAACCACGTGTTGGCTTGCTCAATAACGGAACAGAGAGTAGCAAGGGCGATCCGCTTCGTAAGGAAACTTACGAATTACTAGTAGCTGATGAAAGTTTGAATTTTATCGGAAACGTGGAAGCGCGTGATTTGATGAATGGCGTTGCTGATGTTGTCGTGGCAGATGGTTTCACGGGAAACGCTGTGCTCAAATCCATTGAAGGGACAGCTATGGGAATCATGGGCTTGCTCAAGACCGCTATTACAGGTGGTGGTCTTCGAGCGAAACTAGGCGCCCTCCTTCTCAAGGATAGCCTCAGAGGTTTGAAAAAACAGCTCAACTACTCAGATGTTGGTGGAGCAGTCTTGTTTGGTGTCAAGGCACCGGTTGTCAAGACTCATGGCTCAAGCGATGCCAAGGCTGTTTATAGTACAATCCGCCAGATTCGTACCATGCTAGAAACAGACGTAGTTGCCCAGACTGCGCGTGAATTTTCAGGAGAATAAAAGAGATGACAGAAAAAGAAATTTTTGACCGTATTGTGACCATTATCCAAGAGCGACAGGGAGAGGACTTTGTCGTGACAGAATCCTTGAGTCTGAAAGATGATTTGGATGCTGACTCAGTTGATTTGATGGAGTTTATCTTGACTCTGGAAGATGAATTTAGTATCGAAATCAGTGATGAGGAAATTGACCAACTCCAAAGTGTAGGAGATGTGGTAGAAGTCGTCAAAAGTAAAGAATAGCAAGAAGCAACATGCAAGTCGTGTTGCTTTTTTATTGTCAGGAAAGATAAAAAAATTAGAACTTTTAGTGGGAATTACGAATAGATAGATAAGGAAGAAAAAGGAGGAGTGTTTATGTATGTGACTGGTTTTTATCCGTGGTTCATTAAGTGGTTTTTAAAACCTAAATAGGATGTCGTAAAGGTTACTATCAATGATTTATTTGTCCCAAGCTTGCCTAGGGTGACAGTAAAAAATCAATTTCCTTTCATATCATATTTTTAGTAGGTAGGATATTCGTTCTGCCTATTTTTTGCCAAAAGTGTAGTTGAGGTGTTTATTTGGAGTTTTACATATATTTTTGATAAAATAGGTATAGAAATTAGGAAAGTTGAAGAAAAGAAATGAATAAGATTTTAAAATATTTTTTAGTATTTATTTTTCTATTTTTGATGAATATTTTCATCTTTAAGATGCTAGCAAACCTGGGATTTCAACTGACAATGAGTGAAAAGAGTTATATTGTACCACCGCTGTTTTCGATTATCGTTTTGTACATGATTGACAAAAGAATTAGGAAGAAAAAAAATAAATATATATTTTAGGTAGGACGTTTGTTCTGCCTATTTTCTTTATCCTAAAAGTGCATTTGGGAGGGAGATAGGCGCATTTGGGGAGGAAGTCCAGTTTTTGTTTGGGGATTGGGGTAAGATAGTTGTTATCAGATGAGTTTAGGAAAAAGGAGATGAATATGAAATTTGGGAAACGTCACTATCGTCCGCAGGTGGATCAGATGGACTGTGGTGTAGCTTCATTAGCCATGGTTTTTGGCTACTATGGTAGTTATTATTCTTTGGCTCACTTGCGAGAGTTGGCCAAGACGACCATGGATGGGACGACGGCTTTGGGCTTGGTCAAGGTGGCAGAGGAGATTGGCTTTGAGACGCGGGCCATTAAGGCGGATATGACGCTCTTTGACTTGCCAGATTTGACCTTTCCTTTTGTTGCTCATGTGCTTAAGGAAGGGAAATTGCTCCACTATTATGTGGTGATTGGGCAGGATAAGAAGACGATCCATATCGCTGATCCAGATCCTGGTGTCAAGTTGACTAAGATTTCTCGTGAGCGATTTTCGCAAGAGTGGACAGGAGTGACCCTTTTTATGGCACCTAGTCCAGACTACAAGCCTCATAAGGATCAAAAGAATGGTCTGCTCTCTTTTATTCATATATTAGTGAAGCAGCGTGGCTTGATTGCCAATATCGTTTTGGCGACACTCTTGGTAACCTTGATTAACATTGTGGGTTCTTATTATCTACAGTCTATCATTGATACCTATGTGCCAGATCAGATGCGTTCGACGTTGGGGATTATTTCGATTGGGCTGGTTATCGTCTATATCCTCCAGCAGATCTTGTCTTACGCTCAGGAGTATCTCTTACTTGTTTTGGGGCAACGCTTATCGATTGACGTGATTTTGTCCTATATCAAGCATGTTTTTCACCTGCCTATGTCCTTTTTTGCGACACGTCGTACAGGGGAAATCGTGTCTCGTTTTACAGATGCTAACAGTATCATTGATGCGCTGGCTTCGACCATTCTTTCGATTTTCCTAGATGTGTCAACGGTTGTCATTATTTCCCTTGTTTTATTTTCACAAAATACTAATCTCTTTTTCATGACCTTATTGGCACTTCCTATCTACACAGTGATTATCTTTGCCTTTATGAAGCCTTTTGAAAAGATGAATCGGGACACCATGGAAGCCAATGCGGTTCTGTCTTCTTCTATCATTGAGGACATCAACGGTATTGAGACTATTAAGTCCTTGACCAGTGAAAGTCAGCGTTACCAAAAAATTGACAAGGAATTTGTGGATTATCTGAAAAAATCTTTTACCTATAGTCGGGCAGAGAGTCAGCAAAAGGCTCTGAAAAAAATTGCCCATCTCTTGCTCAATGTCGGCATTCTCTGGATGGGGGCTGTTCTGGTTATGGATGGCAAGATGAGTTTGGGGCAGTTGATTACCTATAATACCTTACTTGTTTACTTTACCAATCCTTTGGAAAATATCATCAATCTGCAAACCAAGCTTCAGACAGCGCAGGTTGCCAATAACCGTCTGAATGAGGTTTATCTGGTAGCTTCGGAGTTTGAGGAGAAGAAAACGGTTGAAGATTTGAGCTTGATGAAGGGAGATATGGACTTCAAGCAGGTTTCCTACAAGTATGGCTATGGTCGAGACGTCTTGTCGGATATCAATTTGACCATTCCTCAAGGTTCTAAAGTAGCTTTTGTGGGGATTTCAGGGTCAGGTAAGACGACCTTGGCCAAGATGATGGTTAATTTTTACGACCCTAGTCAGGGAGAGATTAGTCTGGGTAGTGTCAATCTCAATCAGATTGATAAAAAGGCCCTGCGCCAGTACATCAACTATCTGCCTCAACAGCCCTATGTCTTTAACGGAACGATTTTGGACAATCTTCTTTTGGGAGCCAAGGAGGGAACGACTCAAGAGGATATCTTACGGGCGGTCGAGTTGGCAGAGATTCGGGAGGACATTGAGCGCATGCCACTGAATTACCAGACAGAATTGACTTCGGATGGGGCAGGGATTTCAGGTGGTCAACGTCAGAGAATTGCTCTGGCGCGTGCCCTCTTGACAGATGCGCCGGTCTTGATTTTGGATGAGGCGACCAGCAGTTTGGATATTTTGACAGAGAAGCGAATTGTCGATAATCTCATGGCTTTAGACAAGACCTTGATTTTCATTGCCCACCGCTTGACTATTGCTGAGCGGACAGAGAAGGTTGTTGTCTTGGATCAGGGCAAGATTGTTGAAGAAGGAAAGCATGCTGATTTGCTTGCACAGGATGGCTTTTACGCCCATTTGGTGAATAGCTAGAAAGAGGAGAGGATGAAACCAGAATTTTTAGAAAGTGCGGAGTTTTATAATCGTCGTTATCATAATTTTTCCAGTCGGGTGATTGTACCCATGTCCCTTCTGCTTTTGTTTTTACTTGGATTTGCAACATTTGCAGAGAAGGAGATGAGTTTGTCTACAAGAGCGACTGTCGAGCCTAGTCGTATTCTTGCAAGTATCCAGTCTACTAGCAACAATCGCATTCTTATCAATCATTTGGAAGAAAATAAGCTGGTTAAGAAGGGGGAGCTTCTGGTTCAATATCAAGAAGGGGCAGAGGGTGTCCAAGCGGAGGCCTATGCTAGTCAGTTGGACATGCTCAAGGATCAAAAAAAGCAATTGGAATATTTGCAAAAGAGCCTGCAAGAAGGGGAGAATCACTTTCCAGAGGAGGATAAGTTTGGCTACCAAGCCACCTTTCGCGACTACATCAGTCAAGCAGGCAGTCTTAGGGCTAGTACATCGCAACAAAATGAGACCATCGCGTCCCAGAATGCAGCAGCTAGTCAAACCCAAGCTGAAATCGGCAACCTCATCAGCCAAACAGAGGCTAAAATTCGCGATTACCAGACAGCTAAGTCAGCTATTGAAACAGGTGCTTCCTTGGCCAGTCAGAATCTGGCCTACTCTCTCTACCAGTCCTATAAGTCTCAGGGCGAGGAAAATCCACAATCTAAGGACCAGGCTGTTGCTCAGGTAGAAGCACAGATTTCTCAGTTAGAATCTAGTCTTGCTACTTACCGTGTCCAGTATGCAGGTTCAGGTACCCAGCAAGCCTATGCGTCAGGCTTAAGTAGTCAATTGGAGTCCCTCAAATCCCAACACTTGGCAAAGGTTGGTCAGGAATTGATCCTTCTAGACCAGAAAATCTTGGAAGCAGAGTCAGGTAAGAAAGTACAGGGAAATCTTTTAGACAAGGGGAAAATTATGGCGAGTGAGGATGGGGTTCTTCATCTTAATCCTGAGACCAGTGATTCTACCATGGTAGCAGAAGGTTCCCTACTAGCCCAACTCTATCCGTCCTTGGAAAAAGAGGGGAAAGCCAAACTTACAGCTTATCTAAGTTCAAAGGATGTAGCAAGGATCAAGGTCGGTGATTCTGTTCGCTATACGACGACTCATGATGCCAAGAATCAACTTTTCCTAGATTCTACTATTACAAGTATTGATGCGACAGCTACTAAGACTGAAAAAGGGAATTTCTTTAAAATCGAGGCGGAGACTAATCTAACTTCGGAGCAGGCTGAAAAACTTCGATATGGTGTGGAAGGTCGTCTGCAGATGATTACGGGCAGGAAAAGTTATCTACGTTATTATTTGGATCAATTTTTGAACAAAGAGTAATGTTCGTGTTTTCAGAGTTAAATGATTTTAAAACTGTGAGAAAGCTCCTTCTTGCAGTTTTTTCTTTACGATTTTTGGAGTGCATCTGTTATTTATTCGGTTAAATTCTTGTGTTTTTTGGTTTTTTGTGGTAGAATGTGCTCAAGTAATACGAAAGGCGAACTTTAAAATGTCAAAACAATTGATCTATTCGGGAAAAGCTAAAGATATCTATACAACTGAGGATGAAAATCTTATTATTTCAACTTACAAGGACCAGGCGACTGCTTTCAACGGTGTCAAGAAGGAGCAGATTGCAGGTAAGGGAGTGTTGAATAATCAGATTTCATCTTTTATTTTTGAGAAATTAAATGCGACTGGTGTGGCGACTCACTTTGTGGAGAAGCTTTCAGACACGGAACAACTCAATAAAAAGGTTAAGATTATTCCTTTGGAAGTCGTGCTCCGAAACTATACTGCTGGTTCCTTTTCAAAACGTTTTGGCGTGGATGAGGGAATCGCCTTGGAGACTCCGATTGTTGAATTTTACTACAAAAATGATGATTTGGATGACCCATTTATCAATGACGAGCATGTGAAATTCCTACAGATTGCGGATGACCAGCAGATTGCCTACTTGAAGGAAGAAACTCGCCGTATCAATGAACTTTTGAAAGTCTGGTTTGCTGAGATTGGCCTCAAGTTGATTGACTTTAAGCTAGAGTTCGGTTTTGACAAGGATGGCAAGATTATCTTAGCAGATGAATTTTCACCAGATAATTGCCGTTTGTGGGATGCGGATGGCAACCACATGGATAAGGATGTTTTCCGTAGAGGATTGGGAGAACTAACAGACGTTTACGAGATTGTTTGGGAAAAGTTGCAGGGATTGAAGTAACAACCTCAAGGTCGTTGGGAACATTGCAAGAGCTGAAATAAAGGAATAAGGATTGATGGATAAACGTATTTTTGTTGAAAAAAAGGCTGATTTTCAGGTCAAGTCAGAGAGTTTGGTGAGAGAGCTCCAGCACAACTTGGGGCTTTCAAGCTTGAAAAGTATTCGCATCGTGCAAGTGTATGATGTATTTGATTTGGCAGAGGGCTTGTTTGCGCCTGCAGAGAAACACATTTTCTCTGAGCAGGTGACAGACCATGTTTTGGACGAAGCGGCTGTGCAGGCGGATCTTGCCAACTATGCTTTCTTTGCCATTGAAAGCCTGCCTGGTCAATTTGACCAACGTGCGGCTTCTTCACAGGAAGCCTTGCTTTTGCTGGGAAGTTCGAGTGATGTGACGGTTAATACAGCCCAACTTTACTTAGTCAATAAAGATATTGATGCGACTGAGTTGGAAGCAGTCAAGAATTACTTGCTCAACCCAGTTGATTCTCGTTTCAAGGACATCACGACAGGGATTGCCAAGCAGGAATTTTCAGAGTCAGACAAGACCATTCCTAAATTGACTTTCTTTGAAAGCTATACGGCAGAAGACTTTGCCCGCTACAAGGCCGAGCAAGGGATGGCCATGGAAGTGGATGATTTGCTCTTTATCCAAGACTACTTTAAGTCAGTTGGGCGCGTGCCAACTGAGACTGAACTCAAGGTTTTGGATACTTACTGGTCTGACCACTGCCGTCACACGACGTTTGAGACAGAGTTGAAACACATCGACTTTTCAGCTTCTAAATTCCAAAAACAATTGCAGGCGACCTATGACAAGTATATTGCCATGCGTGATGAGTTGGGGCGTTCTGAAAAACCGCAAACCTTGATGGATATGGCGACTATTTTCGGTCGTTATGAGCGTGCCAATGGACGTTTGGACGATATGGAAGTGTCTGATGAAATAAACGCCTGCTCAGTAGAAATCGAAGTGGACGTTGATGGTATCAAGGAACCTTGGCTCCTCATGTTTAAAAATGAAACTCACAACCACCCAACGGAAATTGAGCCATTTGGTGGGGCTGCTACCTGTATCGGTGGAGCCATTCGTGACCCATTGTCAGGACGTTCATACGTTTACCAAGCTATGCGTATCTCGGGTGCAGGTGATATTACAGCACCAATCTCTGAAACGCGTGCTGGTAAATTGCCACAACAGGTTATTTCTAAAACGGCTGCTCATGGTTATTCTTCTTACGGGAATCAGATTGGTCTTGCGACGACTTACGTTCGTGAGTACTTCCACCCAGGCTTTGTGGCTAAACGTATGGAGCTAGGTGCAGTTGTAGGTGCTGCTCCCAAGGGCAATGTCGTCCGAGAAAAACCGGAAGCTGGTGATGTCATTATCCTCCTTGGAGGTAAGACTGGACGTGATGGTGTCGGTGGTGCGACAGGTTCTTCCAAGGTTCAAACAGTTGAGTCTGTGGAGACTGCTGGAGCTGAGGTTCAAAAAGGGAACGCCATCGAAGAGCGCAAGATTCAACGTCTGTTCCGTAATGGTGAAGTGACACGTCTGATCAAAAAATCAAATGACTTTGGTGCTGGTGGTGTCTGTGTAGCTATTGGTGAATTAGCAGACGGTCTTGAAATCGACCTCAACAAGGTGCCTCTTAAATACCAGGGCTTGAATGGTACCGAAATTGCCATCTCTGAATCTCAAGAACGGATGGCAGTCGTGGTTCGTCCTGAGGATGTAGATGCATTCGTTGTTGAATGTAACAAAGAAAATATTGATGCTGTTGTGGTGGCGACAGTGACTGAAAAACCAAATCTAGTCATGCACTGGAATGGTGAAACAATTGTCGACTTAGAACGTCGTTTCCTTGATACCAATGGTGTGCGCGTGGTCGTTGATGCAAAGGTGGTGGACAAGGATGTCAAGCTTCCAGAAGAACGTCAAACATCTGCTGACACACTTGAAGCAGATACCCTTACGGTTTTATCTGACCTCAACCATGCGAGTCAAAAAGGATTACAGACTATCTTTGACTGCTCTGTTGGACGTTCAACGGTCAATCACCCACTTGGTGGTCGTCACCAACTCACACCAACTGAGGCATCTGTGCAGAAATTACCAGTTCAACACGGTGTGACTCATACTGCGTCAGTCATGGCTCAAGGATTCAACCCATATGTAGCTGAATGGTCTCCATACCACGGTGCTGCCTATGCGGTGATCGAAGCAACTGCTCGTTTGGTGGCTGCTGGTGCCAACTGGTCTAAGGCTCGTTTCTCTTACCAAGAGTATTTCGAGCGCATGGATAAACAAGCTGAGCGTTTTGGTCAGCCAGTAGCAGCTCTCCTAGGCTCTATCGAAGCTCAGATTCAGCTTGGCTTGCCATCTATCGGTGGTAAGGACTCCATGTCTGGTACCTTTGAAGAATTGACGGTGCCACCAACCTTGGTTGCCTTTGGTGTGACAACAGCAGATAGCCGTAAGGTGCTTTCTCCCGAATTCAAGACTGCTGGGGAAAATATTTATTACATCCCAGGTCAAGCATTGGCTCAAGAGATTGACTTCGATCTTATCAAGTCTAACTTCGCTCAATTTGAAGCCCTTCAAAAGGCTCACAAAGTAACAGCAGCTTCAGCTGTTAAATACGGTGGTGTGGTTGAAAGTTTGGCACTTGCTACTTTTGGAAATCATATCGGTGCAGAGGTGATCTTGCCTGAACTTGAGACAGCTTTGACAGCTCAATTGGGTGGATTTGTCTTTACATCTCCTGAAGAAATTGCTGGAGTAGAGAGAATCGGTCAAACGAAAGCAGACTTTACACTCCTTGTCAACGGTGTGAAGCTAGATGGACACAAGCTTGACAGTGCCTTCCAAGGAAAACTGGAAGAAGTCTACCCAACAGAGTTTGCCCAAGCGAAAGAACTGGCTGAGGTTCCAGCTGTGGCATCAGATGTTGTGATTAAAGTCAAAGAAAAGGTCGAAAAACCTGTGGTTTACATCCCAGTCTTCCCAGGAACCAACTCGGAATATGACTCAGCCAAGGCCTTCGAAAAAGAAGGAGCAGAGGTCAACTTGGTGCCATTTGTGACCTTGAATGAAGAAGCCATTGTCAAGTCAGTTGAAACCATGGTTGACAATATCGGTAAGGCTAACATCCTCTTCTTTGCAGGTGGCTTCTCAGCTGCGGACGAACCAGATGGTTCAGCCAAGTTTATTGTCAACATTCTGCTCAATGAAAAAGTGCGTGTGGCTATTGATAGCTTTATCGCTCGTGGTGGCTTGATTATCGGTATCTGTAATGGGTTTCAGGCTTTGGTCAAATCAGGTCTTCTTCCATACGGTAACTTTGAAGATGCCACTAGTACTAGCCCAACTCTCTTCTATAATGATGCCAACCAACACGTGGCCAAGATAGTAGAAACTCGCATTGCCAATACCAACTCACCATGGTTGACTGGTGTGCAAGTGGGTGATATCCACGCCATTCCTGTTTCACACGGTGAAGGGAAATTTGTCGTGACAGCTGAGGAATTCGCGGAGCTCTGTGACAATGGACAAATTTTCAGCCAATATGTTGACTTTGATGGAAAACCAAGTATGGATTCTAAGTACAATCCGAATGGTTCTATCCATGCCATCGAAGGAATTACCAGCAAGAACGGCCAAATCATCGGTAAGATGGGACACTCAGAACGTTATGAAGACGGTCTTTTCCAAAACATCCCAGGAAATAAAGACCAGCACCTGTTCGCGTCAGCGGTTAAATACTTTACTGGAAAATAAGACTTGCAGATTTTCTAATAGATAGTATCAGTAATGTAAAAGTCATGTAGATTTAGCTCTTGGTGCTACACAAATAAAAATTAGGTATATAAAATGACATACGAAGTAAAATCTCTTAATGAAGAATGTGGTGTTTTCGGTATCTGGGGACATCCAGATGCTGCTAAATTGACCTATTTTGGTCTCCATAGTCTTCAGCACCGTGGTCAGGAGGGGGCAGGAATCCTCTCCAATGACCAAGGGAAACTAAAGCGGCATCGCGATATGGGTCTTCTATCAGAAGTCTTCAGAAATCCTGTTAACTTAGATAAATTGACAGGAACTGGTGCGATTGGGCATGTGCGTTACGCGACTGCTGGCGAAGCTTCTGTAGATAATATCCAGCCTTTCCTCTTCCGTTTTCACGATATGCAGTTTGGTTTGGCTCATAATGGGAATCTGACCAATGCAGCCTCTCTCAAGAAAGAATTGGAACAAAGAGGAGCAATTTTCAGCGCGACTTCGGACTCGGAAATCTTGGCTCACCTCATTCGTCGTAGTCACAATCCGAACTTGATGGGCAAAATCAAGGAAGCTCTCAGTCTTGTCAAAGGTGGCTTTGCCTATATCTTGCTGTTTGAGGACAAGTTGATTGCGGCTCTTGACCCCAATGGTTTCCGTCCGCTTTCTATCGGGAAAATGGCCAACGGAGCGGTGGTTGTTTCATCTGAAACCTGTGCTTTTGAGGTTATTGGTGCTGAATGGATTCGTGATTTGAAGCCAGGTGAGATTGTGATTATTGATGACAAGGGAATCCAGTATGATAGCTATACGGATGATACTCAGCTCGCGATTTGCTCTATGGAGTATATCTATTTTGCCCGCCCTGATTCTAATATCCACGGTGTCAATGTCCATACGGCTCGCAAACGTATGGGTGCCCAATTGGCGCGTGAATTCAAGCATGAGGTGGATATCGTGGTCGGTGTGCCCAATTCTTCTCTCAGCGCAGCTATGGGATTTGCGGAAGAATCTGGTCTGCCAAATGAAATGGGACTTATCAAGAACCAATACACCCAACGCACCTTTATTCAACCGACTCAAGAATTGCGGGAGCAAGGGGTGCGGATGAAACTCTCTGCAGTTTCAGGTGTTGTCAAAGGCAAGCGTGTGGTTATGATTGATGACTCTATTGTACGTGGAACGACCTCTCGTCGTATTGTTCAACTCTTGAAAGAAGCGGGTGCGACTGAGGTTCACGTTGCCATTGGTAGTCCAGCGCTAGCTTATCCATGCTTCTATGGAATTGATATCCAGACCCGTCAGGAGCTGATTGCAGCTAATCATACGGTCGAAGAAACTCGCCAAATCATTGGTGCGGACAGTCTGACTTATCTTTCAATTGATGGTTTGATTGAGTCGATTGGGATTGAAACAGATGCGCCAAATGGTGGTCTCTGTGTCGCTTACTTTGACGGTGACTACCCAACACCTCTCTACGATTATGAAGAAGACTATCGTCGAAGTTTGGAAGAAAAGACCAGTTTTTATAAATAGATGACAGATTCTCCATTAAAGAAAAGGAATATAAAAATGACAAATAAGAATGCTTACGCTCAATCTGGTGTGGATGTTGAAGCGGGTTATGAAGTTGTTGAACGGATCAAAAAGCACGTGGCTCGTACGGAGCGTGCAGGTGTCATGGGAGCTCTTGGTGGCTTTGGTGGTATGTTTGATCTTTCAAAGACTGGGGTTAAAGAACCTGTCTTGATTTCAGGAACTGATGGTGTCGGAACCAAGATCATGCTGGCTATCAAGTACGACAAGCACGATACCATCGGTCAGGACTGTGTGGCCATGTGTGTCAATGATATCATCGCTGCAGGTGCGGAGCCCCTCTATTTCCTTGACTACGTCGCAACTGGCAAGAATGAACCAGCTAAGCTAGAACAAGTAGTCGCTGGTGTGGCAGAAGGCTGTGTGCAGGCAGGTGCTGCCCTTATTGGTGGGGAAACGGCTGAAATGCCGGGCATGTACGGCGAAGATGACTATGACTTGGCTGGTTTTGCGGTTGGTGTGTCTGAAAAATCTCAAATCATTGACGGTTCAAAGGTGGCAGAAGGAGATATTCTTCTCGGACTTGCTTCAAGTGGGATTCATTCCAATGGTTACTCTCTCGTCCGTCGTGTCTTTGCGGATTACACAGGTGAGGAAGTCCTGCCAGAATTGGAGGGCAAGCAACTCAAGGAAGTTTTGCTTGAGCCGACTCGTATCTATGTCAAGGCTGTCTTACCACTCATCAAGGAAGGCTTGGTAAACGGCATTGCCCACATCACAGGCGGTGGCTTTATTGAGAATGTCCCTCGCATGTTTGCAGCTGACCTAGCAGCTGAGATTGAGGAAAGCAAGGTACCAGTTTTGCCAATCTTTAAAGCCCTTGAAAAATACGGTGAAATTAAACATGAAGAAATGTTTGAAATCTTCAATATGGGTGTGGGACTTATGCTGGCAGTTAGCCCTGAAAATGTAGGTCGTGTCAAGGAATTGTTGGATGAACCAGTCTATGAAATTGGTCGTATTGTCAAGAAAGAAAATGAAAGTGTCATCATCAAATGAAAAAAATAGCGGTTTTTGCCTCTGGTAATGGCTCAAATTTTCAGGTGATTGCCGAAGAATTTTCAGTGGAGTTTGTCTTTTCAGACCATCGTGACGCCTATGTGCTCGAACGTGCAGACAAGCTCGGTGTTCTGTCCTATGCTTTTGAACTCAAGGAGTTTGAGAACAAGGCGGACTACGAAGTAGCACTTGTTGAGCTATTAGAAGAGCACCAGATTGACTTGGTTTGTCTAGCAGGCTACATGAAAATCGTTGGGCCAATCTTATTGGCGGCTTATGAAGGACGAATCATCAACATTCATCCAGCCTATTTGCCAGAATTTCCAGGAGCTCATGGGATTGAGGATGCTTGGAATGCTAGGGTGGGACAGTCTGGCGTGACCATTCACTGGGTGGATTCTGGTGTGGATACTGGAAAGGTTATCAAACAAGTGCGCGTGCCAAGGCTGGCTGATGATACGATTGACAGTTTTGAAGCTCGCATTCATGAGGCGGAGTACAAGTTGTATCCAGAGGTTATTAGAGAATTGTTGGATAAGTAAATGAAAGGAAATAACATGACTAAACGCGCCTTAATCAGCGTCTCAGACAAAGCGGGCATTGTTGAATTTGCCCAAGAACTCAAAAAACTTGGTTGGGATATCATCTCGACAGGTGGGACAAAGGTTACCCTTGACAATGCTGGGGTTGAGACCATTGCTATTGACGATGTGACGGGTTTCCCGGAAATGATGGATGGTCGTGTGAAGACCCTCCACCCAAATATTCACGGTGGGCTCTTAGCTCGTCGTGACTTGGATAGTCACTTGGAAGCAGCTAAGGATAATAATATCGAATTGATCGACCTTGTTGTGGTCAATCTCTATCCTTTCAAGGAAACCATTCTTAAACCAGACGTGACGTACGCTGATGCGGTGGAGAACATCGATATAGGTGGGCCATCTATGCTTCGTTCAGCAGCTAAAAACCACGCTAGCGTGACCGTTGTTGTAGACCCTGCTGACTATGCTGTTGTTCTTGACGAATTGGCAGCAAACGGCGAAACCTCTTATGAAACTCGCCAACGTTTGGCGGCTAAGGTTTTCCGTCACACAGCAGCTTACGATGCCTTGATTGCAGAGTATTTTACAGCTCAGGTCGGCGAAAGCAAGCCTGAAAAACTGACCTTGACCTATGACCTCAAACAAGCTATGCGTTATGGTGAAAATCCTCAACAGGACGCTGACTTCTATCAAAAAGCCTTGCCAACGGATTACTCTATCGCTTCAGCCAAACAGCTCAACGGTAAGGAATTGTCCTTCAACAATATTCGAGATGCGGATGCAGCTATTCGTATTATTCGCGATTTCAAGGAACGCCCAACGGTTGTAGCTCTCAAACACATGAACCCATGTGGAATTGGTCAAGCTGACGACATCGAGACTGCTTGGGACTATGCTTACGAGTCTGACCCAGTGTCTATTTTTGGTGGAATTGTCGTTCTCAACCGTGAGGTGGATGCTGCGACTGCTGAGAAGATGCACGGCGTTTTCCTCGAAATCATCATCGCACCGAGCTATACGGATGAAGCGCTAGCCATTTTGACCAATAAAAAGAAAAACTTGCGCATCCTTGCCTTGCCATTTGATGCTCAAGATGCTAGTGAGGTAGAGGCAGAATACACAGGTGTTGTCGGTGGACTTCTTGTGCAAAACCAAGACGTGGTCAAGGAAAGCCCAGCTGACTGGCAAGTGGTGACCAAACGCCAACCAACTGAGACAGAAGCGACTGCTCTTGAGTTCGCTTGGAAGGCTATCAAGTACGTCAAATCAAACGGGATCATAGTAACCAACGACCACATGACACTTGGTGTTGGCCCAGGGCAAACCAACCGAGTGGCTTCAGTCCGTATCGCCATCGAACAAGCTAAAGACCGTCTTGACGGTGCCGTCCTTGCTTCCGATGCCTTCTTCCCATTTGCCGATAACGTGGAAGAAATCGCTAAAGCAGGTATCAAAGCCATCATCCAACCAGGTGGATCTGTCCGTGACCAAGAATCCATCGAAGCAGCGGATAAATACGGCTTGACTATGGTCTTCACAGGCGTGAGACATTTTAGACATTAATGGGGATTTAAAAATTATCTCATTATCAACTATGATGAATGATTTATCGCTAGCAATGAGAGAAGACGTAAGTGTTCTTCTCTTTTTGTATGTCTAAAACAATAAGCATTTTAGTGTTAGAAATTATTAAAATGATTTGTTAGAGCTGTTCATGACTAATATCGAAAAACTCAGTTTCTCACTTAGCTATTTTTCATACGTTTTATGGTGTTTAAGGTTGTTGTGACTAGCTCGTTAATAGGCATGGCCTTATAATCTCCTTTTAACCATTCATCAAAAATATTGTAGAGACCTCCAATAATGAATCTACTATCATAGGTGATTTGCCTTTGAATACTGTTTGTGATATGCCAAGGTGCCATGACAGTAGTATAAGCAGCAGGAAGCTTATCATAAGACCTTTGCAAGATAAGCACTAGCAGGTTTGCGTCTTGCAAAATTTTTAATGGCTCAGTGTACTGGCTCCAATACTGAAAGAAAAGGTTCACCAAATCTTCAAAATTAGTCAGTTTTGCTGTTCGAAGTTCGATAATATAGTCTTGGATTAAGCGGTCTAAATAGTTCGTAAGAACTTCCTCTTTTGAATGGTAATAACGATAAAACGTTCGTCTAGCAATTTGAGCATGCTCGCTGAGTTCAGCAATGCTGATATTTTGGAGAGACTTCTTAGTTGCTAATAAATCGAACAAGGCTTCTTCCAGCCATTGCCGCGTTTGATATTCCATGATATTTTTCCTTTCCTGTCACACTTTTGGTCAAACTGTGCCAATTTCTCTTAAACTCTTGTTTTTGTAACAGTTTATCTTTATACTAAAAGTGTTGCGAGTGATATATGATTATCATTTATTCTTAACATTGTACAATTGTTAGTTATTATTAAGGAGGTAAAGATATGAGCATTCTTTTTAATGTTTGGATGCTACCTATTTTATTTATTTTACACGATTTTGAAGAAATGATTTTTATGCCCTTGTGGAAAACACGGCATCATCAAAAATTAGAAACTTTTAAGAAACCGTTCTTTGGTTCCGTTACGCAAGGCTCCGCTTTTGCAGTAGGTGTGTTGGAGGAATTTATCATCCTGATGTTTATTTCTGGATTCTGCCAAATAACTCACAACACTTTACTCTATTTATCTTTTGTAATAGCTTATACATCTCATTTCATAATCCATTATATCATGTGCATGCAATTTAGGGGTTATGTTCCTGGAGTCGTCACAGTAACCCTAGAATTGCCAATGGTTCTAATGATTATTTCCCACTATTGGTCTTCTGACGTTCCTTTGTTATCAGTCTTTGTCTATCTTTTATTAGCCATGATAATAGCTTTTACGAATCTTAAAATAATGCATCTCATCATGCCAAAAATCCAAACACATCTAGAAAAATATGCGAAATGAAAAATGATTAAATGAGAGCTACTTTTTAACCTTTCTGAAAGAAAAGTTTAAGGAGCGATTAAGAAAGTTCTTATATACTATAGTCATCCTAGCAATAGGAATCCTAAAACTTTTCTTTTTCATAAATCTCCTAAAAAGCCCGCTTCAAGCGGGTTTTTCATTTTGGTTTGAGAAATTGATGGTACTGACAATACAAGACAGCAAGGCATTAATTGGCAATATCAAAGATTTCTGGCATTACCGCGTCGGACACTATCGTATCATCTGCCGTATTGAAGATGAGGGGCTGATTATTGTAGCTGTCAATGGCGGACATAGGAAAGATGTTTATAAGAAGTAAGCTGAGAAGGGTGGATTTTTCAGGTGTACATCGTGGCAATAAGCATTTCCTTCTTGACAAATTACTGATAACTTTAGTAAAATGATGTTAATAGGACCGCCCACCTCTCTCTGATGTGACAAGGCGGACATTTTTTTATATGGATGATTGAATGGAAATCAAAGAATTTAAGACTTTTGAAGAGCAAGTAGCCAAATTAATTGAGCACGGATGTGAGGATATAACTTCCAAGGAGTATGCCATCACTATTCTAAAACGTATTAATTATTATCGGCTAACTGCTTATTTTTTGCCTTTTAGAGATGAGGAGTCTCAAAAATATGACAGCAACAAGGTATCTTTAGAGAAGATTTACAGCATTTATCAGTTTGATTCAGAGCTCAGACTTTTGCTAATGGAGTATCTTGAAGATATTGAGTTATATTTTAAAACGCAAGTTGCTTACCATCATTCTGAACAGTATGGCGCCTTAGCTTATAAATATAGCAAGAACTTTAACAAATATCACAAACACGATGAATTTATGAAGAATCTTGAAAAAGAACTGAGTTATCGAAGAAAGGATCCTATTTATAAACATCATCAGTTTAAGTATGATAGTGAATTTCCCTTATGGGTCTTAGTTGAATTTTTTTCATTTGGTATTACTTCTAAGTTTTATGCCGATAGTCCAAATTCAGTTCAAAGTCTCATTGCTAAAGATTTGAATATCAAGATAACTCAAGTTCGTACCTACCTTGAAGTTGCAGTTGTTCTTAGAAACTATTGCGCACATTACAGTAGGCTGTACTATAGAAGCTTCACAAAGGTTCCTGGACAGCTGCCACCTTTTATGACTGAAAATGTCAAAATTAAAAATCGCCTCATGGCTCAATTATATGCCATTAAACAGTTGTATACTGATCGTGATAAATGGAATAATAATTTTATCCCACGTTTAAGAGGCTTATTTGCTAAATACCAATCCAGTATTCATCTACATCACTTAGGTTTTACAGGTGACTGGGAATATGTTTTGAAGAAATAAATGTACAAGAAGTGAGCTGAGAGGCTTGCTTTTTTGGTATAATTAAAACAGAAAATAATACATGGAGTTTTTTGATGGAAAGATTTAATTTAAATAATCGTTTACTTATGTTTGCAGTTTGTACATCAATTGAATATGATTTAAGGAATTTTATCAGTAACAATAAGCCAGTAATAGGTTTACCGAATGATTTTGTTGAAAAAGCAAGAACTAGAAATTCTGACTCTACTTCCTCCAGTAAGGGGACATCTGATGAATATGAAATATTGATAGAACTGGATTTAGGAGATTTAGTATCATTTATTATAGGAAACCACAGCAGCTTCAGGGTCAATCTAGAAGAAAAGTCAAAAATGAAGAAAATTTTTGATAAAATTATTCCAATTCGAAATAGGGTTATGCATTCTAGGCCATTGGAATTTGCAGATCGCTCTACTTTAGAAGAAGCGTTAAATATAATTGATAAGGAACTTCCAAAAATCAATTGGAAGCAAGTAAAAGAAACAAGAAAGTTAATTTTAGAAAATCCTCAACAATTATTGATGGAAGTTAAACCTACAGTAAAAGATGATACAACTAAAATTTATCATAACTTACCATTGCCAGAATTTGATGATACTGGATTTGTAGGACGGAAAAAGGAAATTTCAGATCTAAAAGGACTCATTTTAAATAAAAAATCTCAAATTATTACTATTATTGGTAATGGCGGAATTGGAAAAACAGCTATTGCCATTAAATGCCTATATGATATTGTAGATGATCCTGAGCATCAAGATAGGTTTGATGCCATAGTATGGGTAAGTTTAAAAACAAAGTCTTTAACTAAAGGTGAGTTTATAAATATCAAAGGTGCAATTCATTCTGTTGAAGGAATGTATAAGTCATTACAAAAATCAACAGTTGAAGATTCAGATTCTCCAGTAGATGACATACTGAGTTTTATGCAGAATTTCAATACATTACTTGTTATTGATAATTTAGAAACAGTAACAGCGGGAGAAATACTAAATTTTTTAAAATCAATTCCAGATAATTCTAAAGTATTAATTACTTCAAGAAGTGGTGTTGGAGAACTAGAGACGCGCTTTAGGTTATCAGAAATGAGTTTAAAAGATTCAGAACAATACTTTAGGTTACTGTGCCAATATTACGGACTAGAGTTGTATAAGCGAGATAAAGATAGTTTGAGACAATTATTGACTGAAGATTTATATTCGAGTCCTCTCTCAATAAAATGGTTTGTCACAAGTATCTATTTTAAAACAGACGAGGCTAGTTTATTGGCACATAAGGACAATTTAATTCATTTCAGTATGTCGAATATTATTGACAAATTAAACTCCTCACAAAAAGAAATACTCCATTTATTTTTATTAGAAGGGAAACCTTTAGTATTTGGTGTAATTGATTTCTATATGGATGAGTCAACATATGAATTAGCTGAGGACATCAATGTATTACAGTCCACCAGTATGCTTGATTCAAAATCAAATACATATCAAATTAATAGTATGGCAAAAGATTACCTTTCACTATATAATAAGCCGAGTAACGATTTTATTAAAAAAGTTTCTAAAAAAAGAAGTGAGTTATCTCGTATTTTACAAAATATTCAACTTGAAAAAGAAGCATCGCCATTTTTCGCTAAGACTATTTTTGGTAATCTAGAAACAGATAATAAAAAGATTTCTTCATTTTATCTAAAGCAAGCTTTACAATATAGTGCAGATAAACGATGGAAAGAAGCTGAAGAATCTGTTGAGAGAGCTCGGGAAGTAGCTCCAGATTATTTTGAAGTTTATAAAATAAAAGCATATATAAATGCAGAGAATATGAATTTATATGAAGCTATTGAATCGTACAGAACAGCTGTAGAAAATGCTAATGAAGGTTATGAAAAAGCTACAGTCTTGTATTTATTTAGTATTTTTTACAGAAATAAAATGGATGATTATGAAAGTGCTTATCAAGAAATTTTGGAAGCTGAAAAAAATTATCCAGATTCAAAAGAGATATTACTTGAAAAAGCACGAGTGTTAATTTTTCTTGTAAGATATGAAGAAGCAGAGATGGCTTTAAAAAGTATTGATATTACTTCTGATGAAAAAGACAGATTTAAAAATCAATATATTAGTAGATATGCAGATTTATACATAAGGAAAGGGAGTCAATTTAAAAGGCGTGATTATAAGAAGAGATTAGAATTACTTGAGAAAGCGATCGAGTTAATTGAAGATTTGGAAACAATTGATGGGGGAACTGCTTCAATACTAATAAAAGCATTAAATGATCTATCCTTTTTATCTTTTGATCTAGATGCAAAGCAATTATTAGAAAAAAAGATTCAACAGCATTTCAGTTTAATAGTTAACAATACTAATAATGTAGTAAAGAAACTAAAAACGGCAATTTTAGAGCATAGTGAATCATATAGCGTCGATGTTGTTGATTTAGCTAAAAGACTAGGTGTCAATTATGACGCTTTAGCTCAAGAAATTACTGAGGACACTGAAGGAATTATAGTAACTATTAAGTATGATTCTGGTTTTGTAAAAAATTCCAACGGTTCATTTTATTTTAGTTTGGATGAGGTGAACTTTCTTAATCCAATTGTTGGAGATAGGGTTTCATTTGAGTATGAGGAGACACCCAGAGGGAAAAATGCAAAAAATTTAAATTTTATTGTTGAAAAGTAAAAAGATTAATGGTACTATAGTTGTAGGAAATTTGAACACAGAAAAAAGAGAAGAGATTATGATCTTCTCTTTTTTATTTTTAATACTTTCTTTTTCCCCGCACCACATCAGTGGTGCTTTTCTTTTCCGAATAAATGGGATTAGAAATTCAAACTACTGAACAAATATGTTATAATAGTCCTGTATAATTCGTGAAAAGTTGTTAGTTTTTGCGAAAATGTTTGGTTTTGGGCATATGCCCCTGTGATTGTTTTATATTGAGGTATCTTGCATTATGAAACTTTTGGTTGTTGGTTCTGGTGGTCGTGAGCATGCGATTGCTAAGAAGTTGTTGGCGTCTCGGGATGTTGAGCAGGTCTTTGTTGCTCCTGGGAATGATGGGATGACTCTGGATGGTCTGGAATTAGTGAATATCTCTATTTCCGAACATTCTAAACTGATTGAGTTTGCAAAAGCCAACGATATTGCTTGGACCTTCATCGGTCCAGATGATGCCCTTGCGGCTGGTATTGTGGATGATTTTAACCAAGCTGGTCTCAAAGCCTTTGGTCCGACAAGATTGGCAGCGGAGCTGGAGTGGTCCAAGGATTTTGCTAAGGAAATCATGGTCAAGTACGGCGTTCCGACAGCAGCCTATGGCACATTTTCAGATTTCGAGGAGGCCAAAGCCTATATCGAGGAGAAAGGCGCTCCTATCGTTGTCAAGGCGGATGGATTGGCGCTCGGGAAAGGTGTTGTCGTAGCTGAAACGGTTGAGCAAGCGGTCGAAGCCGCTCATGAGATGCTCTTGGACAATAAATTCGGTGATTCGGGTGCGCGTGTGGTTATTGAGGAATTCCTCGACGGAGAAGAGTTCTCTCTCTTTGCTTTTGTCAATGGTGACAAGTTCTACATCATGCCAACAGCTCAGGACCACAAACGTGCCTACGATGGCGATAAGGGTCCTAACACTGGTGGGATGGGGGCCTATTCGCCAGTTCTCCACTTGCCGCAGAGCGTGGTTGCCACAGCGGTTGATACTATTGTCAAGCCAGTCCTTGAAGGGATGATCAAAGAAGGTCGTCCGTATCTTGGTATTCTTTACGCAGGGCTTATCCTGACAACTGATGGACCTAAGGTTATCGAGTTCAACGCTCGTTTTGGAGATCCAGAAACACAAATTATCTTGCCTCGTCTGACATCTGACTTTGCACAAAATATTACGGCTATTCTGGATGGCAAGGAGCCAACCATTACCTGGACAAACAAGGGTGTGACTCTGGGTGTGGTTGTCGCATCAAACGGCTACCCGCTTGACTATGAAAAAGGTGTTGAATTGCCAGCAAAAACAGAGGGCGACATCATCACCTACTATGCAGGTGCGAAGTTTGCGGAAAATAGCAGAGCCCTGCTCTCAAACGGTGGACGTGTCTATATGCTCGTCACCACAGCAGATACCGTCAAAGACGGTCAAAACACTATCTACAGCGAACTCAACAAACAAAACACAGAAGGTCTCTTTTACCGAACAGATATTGGAAGTAAGGCAATTAAGTAAAGATATAAGAATAAGGCGACGAAGTCGCCAAATACGATAATGGTCGTTTGATTTGCGAGCGTTAGCGAGCTAATATAGAACAATCACTGCCGTTGTGAAAGAACGATTGGATGATAATCCAATCGTTCAGGGAAATTGGAAGACCTTGGGCTTCCGATTTAGGCATGAAACACCTTTGGTGGTTGCTGCCGTCCCTCACAACTTAAGGTGATTGAAAAAAGAAAGGAAAGAAAAGGATATTAACTATGAAACCAGTAATTTCCATCATCATGGGTTCCAAGTCCGACTGGGCAACCATGCAAAAAACAGCAGAAGTCCTAGACCGCTTCGGTGTAGCCTACGAAAAGAAAGTTGTCTCTGCCCACCGCACACCTGACCTCATGTTCAAACATGCCGAGGAAGCACGGAGTCGCGGTATCAAGATCATTATTGCAGGTGCGGGTGGCGCAGCCCACTTGCCAGGAATGGTAGCAGCAAAAACAACTCTTCCTGTCATCGGGGTGCCTGTCAAATCACGTGCTCTTAGTGGCGTGGACTCGCTCTACTCTATCGTACAGATGCCGGGCGGTGTGCCTGTGGCGACAATGGCTATCGGTGAAGCTGGTGCGACAAATGCGGCTCTCTTCGCCCTCCGTCTTCTTTCAGTAGAGGATCAGGCCATCGCGACAGCTTTGGCAGATTTCGCAGAAGAACAAGGAAAAATCGCAGAGGAGTCGTCAAATGAGCTCATCTAAAACAATCGGAATTATCGGTGGCGGCCAGCTGGGTCAAATGATGGCTATTTCTGCTATCTACATGGGCCACAAGGTTATCGCGCTAGATCCTGCGGCTGATTGCCCAGCCTCTCGCGTGGCGGAAATCATCGTGGCACCTTATAACGATGTGGATGCCCTCCGTCAGTTGGCGGAGCGTTGCGATGTCTTGACTTATGAGTTTGAGAATGTCGATGCTGACGGTTTAGATGCTGTTATCAAGGATGATCAGCTCCCTCAAGGAACAGACCTGCTCCGCATTTCTCAAAATCGGATCTTTGAAAAGGATTTTCTCGCAAACAAGGCACAAGTCACTGTGGCACCCTACAAGGTCGTGACTTCTAGCCAAGACTTGGCAGATATTGACCTATCGAAAAACTATGTCCTCAAGACGGCGACGGGTGGCTACGATGGGCATGGTCAAAAGGTCATTCGTTCAGCAGAAGATTTGGAAGAAGCCTATGCGCTTGCTGATTCTACAGACTGTGTCTTGGAAGAATTTGTCAACTTCGATCTTGAAATTTCCGTCATCGTGTCAGGAAATGGTAAGGATGTGACGGTTTTCCCAGTTCAGGAAAATATCCACCGTAACAACATCCTGTCAAAAACCATCGTGCCAGCTCGCATTTCAGAAAGTCTAGCTGAAAAAGCCAAAGCCATGGCTGTGCGAATTGCTGAACAACTTAACTTATCTGGAACACTTTGCGTGGAAATGTTTGCGACTGCCGATGACATCATTGTCAACGAAATCGCGCCACGTCCACATAATTCAGGTCACTACTCAATCGAAGCCTGTGACTTCTCCCAGTTTGACACTCATATTCTGGGAGTTCTGGGAGCACCATTGCCCGCCATTAAACTGCATGCACCAGCTGTTATGCTCAACGTTCTCGGCCAGCATGTCGAGACCGCTGAAAAATATGTCACAGAAAATCCAAGCGTCCATCTCCACATGTATGGTAAAATAGAAGCGAAACACAACCGCAAGATGGGACACGTGACTTTGTTTAGTGATATGCCGGATAGCGTGGAGGAGTTTGGGGAGTAAGACAGGACCCCAGTTATAAGGTCCGTTGTCTTACCCCTGCAAAGTTGACTAGGCTTGTCGCAGACGAAACATCGGCAAGAGGAGTCAGTCAACTACTGCTGGAAAGGGATTGATTTTTAGGAGTTGCCTATGATTAAAATCATTGTTCATGCCTATGTCCAAGCTGACAAAGAAAAAGCCGTCGTTGAAGTCGTATTTGCGTCAGCAGACGAGCAAGCTGTTTATGATAAATTGGCTGAATTGACAAAACAGTTTCCGAATGACTATCTTGCCATCTATGATTTACCACAAGATACGGACTTGAACCAGTTGGCACATTATCCCTCTGTGGCGATTGGGAAAGAGGATTTTTAGGAGGAAAATTAAAATGGCGACATTATTAACTGCTGTCGGTAATACAATTTGGGACTTCCAAATAAAAGATTTTATAACAATTGGAATTTCAGCACTTGCATTATTATTTTCTGGGATTAGTCTAGCAGTAAGTTTTCTATCATTTAGAAGAAATAGTACAAAATTGAAAGTAACGCAATTAATTTTTAGACCTACCCCTCTTTCAGAGGGTGCATTGCCTAATAAACTTTATTTGGATCGTGAGCAAGATCAAAGCCTATGGTCTCAAATACCTATGGTTTACCTATTAGTATATCTAAAAATCGATAATCTGAGTTATACCCCGATTTCATTAAACAGAGTTATTATTAATGGAAACTTTGTAGTTACTATGGCAAATAGATTTAAGTTTAGAGAGAGCGGTTTAAGTTTAGCTCATTTTGCTTCTGAGGATAGTCATTTACAAGATCTTCAGCGTTTTGGGACCGCAATCCCCATGTCGGTAACAGGATTGAAGAAAGATGACTACAATTTTATTACTATTGGAGATAGAATTGAAGCAAAATCAACACTTGAGGGAGTATTGATAGTCCAAGGAAGTATTGATTTATATAATGCTATTAATGATGGAAACAATCAATTAGAAATTTGTACCCCAGATAAAAACTTTAAAGTTGATGTAGAAATTGCCAAAACAAAGATTTACAATTTTGATGAAGGAGAAAAATAAACATGCTAAACCGTTATTCACGCCCTGAGATGGCGAACATTTGGAGTGAAGAAAATAAATACCGTGCTTGGCTTGAGGTGGAAATCTTGGCTGACGAGGCATGGGCTGAGTTGGGGGAAATCCCTAAGGAAGACGTGGCTTTGATTCGTGAAAAAGCGGACTTTGACATCGACCGTATTTTGGAGATTGAGCAGGAGACGCGCCACGATGTGGTAGCTTTCACGCGTGCGGTTTCTGAGACTCTTGGTGAAGAGCGCAAGTGGGTCCACTATGGTTTGACCTCTACCGACGTGGTGGATACGGCCTATGGTTACCTTTACAAGCAAGCCAACGACATCATCCGTCGTGACCTTGAAAACTTCACTAACATTATCGCTGATAAGGCTAAGGAGCACAAGTTCACCATCATGATGGGGCGTACCCACGGGGTGCATGCTGAGCCGACAACTTTTGGTCTTAAATTGGCGACTTGGTACAGCGAAATGAGGCGCAATATCGAGCGTTTCGAGCATGCGGCTGCTGGTGTTGAAGCTGGTAAAATCTCTGGTGCGGTTGGGAACTTTGCCAACATCCCACCATTCGTAGAGCAATACGTCTGCGACAAATTGGGTATCCGTGCTCAAGAAATCTCTACACAGGTGCTTCCTCGTGATCTTCACGCTGAGTACTTTGCGGTTCTTGCCAGCATCGCGACTTCTATTGAGCGTATGGCGACTGAGATTCGTGGTTTGCAAAAATCAGAACAACGTGAAGTGGAAGAATTCTTTGCCAAAGGGCAAAAAGGTTCATCTGCTATGCCTCACAAACGCAACCCTATCGGTTCTGAAAACATGACAGGTTTGGCGCGTGTTATCCGTGGTCACATGATTACGGCCTATGAGAATGTTGCTCTCTGGCATGAACGTGATATCTCTCACTCATCAGCTGAACGTATCATAACACCGGATACGACTATTTTGATTGACTACATGCTCAACCGTTTTGGAAATATCGTCAAGAACTTGACAGTCTTCCCAGAAAACATGATCCGCAATATGAACTCTACTTTTGGTCTTATCTTTAGCCAACGTGCTATGTTGACCTTGATTGAGAAAGGCATGACCCGTGAGCAAGCCTATGACTTGGTGCAACCAAAAACAGCCTACTCTTGGGACAACCAAGTAGATTTCAAACCACTTCTCGAAGCAGATCCAGAGGTGACATCACGCCTCACGCAAGAAGAAATCGACGAAATCTTTAATCCTCTTTACTACACTAAACGAGTGGATGATATCTTTGACCGTCTTGGACTGGGTGATTAATTAAAAAATAAACAGCGAGCTTTGATCTCGCTGTTTATTTTTTATCGAAAAGACTTAGTCTTCTTTTCTTTTAGTGAGTCCATAAGCTACTAGTGTGGCCATGAGTCCTGCTACTACTAGTCCTGCAGAATGGTGACTTCCTGTTTCAGGAAGTTTTTTCTCTGTTGCCACAGGAGCTGGACCTTGAGGAAGAGCTTTGCTTTCCTCAGCAGGAGCAGTTGATGGAGTTGGTTGGCTTGGGATTTCTAGTTTTGGTTTTTCTTCAGCAATAGCGGCTTGTCCGTTTTCACCGCCTACATGTGTTACAATAGTTCCGACTTCGACTATTTGAGTAACGGCTTCCTGTGCTACGACACTATTTACAAGTGTTTTCACTTCCTTGCCATCGGCAGAAGTGCTCACAGAGTAGAAGTTTGTACGGCGCCCATTGACACCTTTAGTAATGACTTGTGTTTTTCCTTTGAGTAAGAGTGGATTTTCACGAGTCACTGTGGTAAATGGAATTTCTTCTTCTTGGATATCCAGTCTAGGTTTTGTTTCTGCAACTGGAGCAAGATCATGTTCATCGCCTACATGTGTTACCATAGTTCCGACTTCGACTATTTGAGTAACGGCTTCTTTGGTTACAAGACTATCTACAAGTGTTTTCACTTCCTTGCCATCAACAGTGCTCACAGAGTAGAAGTTGCTACGATGTCCATTGACGCCCTTAGTAATGACTTGTGTTTTTCCTTTGAGTAAGAGTGGATTTTCACGAGTTACTGTGGTAAATGGAATTTCTTCTTCTTGGATATCCAGTTTAGGTTTTACCTCAGTAGTTGGTGCAAGACCACTTTCATCACCCTTATGAGTTACAGGAGCGCCGACTTCAACCACTTGGTTTACAACTTCTTTGGTTACCTGGCTATCAAGGACTGTTTCTGTTGTTTTTCCATTTTCAGTGAGTATAGAGATGTAATAAGTTCGTTCACCTTTGACTCCTGCTGTGATAATATTTTCCTGACCAGCTGGGAGGTTAGGATTTTCTTTCTTGATAACTTCAAATGGAATTTCTTCAGTTCTTGTGATGAGTTCTGGACTGGTTTCAACATTGGCAGTCACTTCATTTTCATCCAGGCTTCCTGAGTGAGTTGCAGCTGGTTTAAGACCTAAGCGAGCGGCTTTTAGGTTGGCTACAAGTGTGTCAAGCTCAGCTTGTTTATTACGGTTGAGGTTGTAATTTAGAGCTGTTTTAGCTGCGTCAAGGGCCTCAAGACTTTCTTTACTATATCCTTCTAAGTTTGTAGGAATTTTAGCTAATTCTTCACGGAGAGCATTATAATTAGCTCGGAAGTAGTCTTTGTTGTGGTCTGCAAAGGCAGTCATGAGTTCAAAGATTTCTTCTTCCTTGTACTCAGCGCTTGGTCTATCTGCCCAGATTGAAAGCATACTACCGACTGTTGGAAGGTCTACTTCAGGATATTTAGTAGAAGCAAGTTGATTGAATGGTGTTTTTCCAGTATTCTCAATAGCTTTTTTGAGGAAACCACCACCATCTTCTGGTTTTTGACCGAGAATGTAGTACCAGTCACCGTTGGTATTCAAGAACTTATAACCCTTGCTTGCTAGGTACTGAGGTGATGCGAGGTTGTAGCCCCACCAGCCTTTAGACCAGTAAGAAATCAAGACATCTTTGTCAAACTCAACATCGTCCTTGTCCTCATAGTAGAAGCCATCGTTGAAGGCCATTGGTTGAAGCCCTCTTTCCTTAGCCATAGCAGCAAGGCTGTTAGAATAGTCTGCGAACTTGTTATAGAGTCCATACCATTTGAGGTAGTACCAACCTTGAGCATTTGTCGCATCATTGGCATACTCATCTGTACCATAGTTGAAAATCTTTGATTTATCAGCAAAGTAATCCATATACTTACCGATAAGGGCTTTGGTAAAGTTAAGGGCTTCTTGATTTTCAAGGTCCATCGTGGTTTTTGAAACTTTATCAAAGTTTGCTTGAGGATTCGCGATGCCAAGTTTTTCCATGGCAACGAGCATAGCATCCATATGCCCTGGGCTATTAATAGCTGGGATGAGACCGATACCCTTAGATTTAGCGTATTCAATTAATTCTGTCACTTCTGCCTGTGTTAGTGCAGTGCCGTTTGGATCGTCGTAGTAAGCTTTAGTTCCTTCGATAATAGCTTTTTTAACGTCATCACTAGCATAGGTTTTTCCGTTGGCAGTAATGGTCATATCATCGAGTAGGAAGCGAAGTCCGTCATTTCCTAGAAGGAGATGAACATCAGAATATCCGAGTTCACTGGCCTTATCTACGATGCGTTTGAGCTGGTCCAGAGTAAAGTATTTGCGTCCAGCATCGATTGAGATTACCTTGTTTTTGGCAAGTTTTTCAACCTCACGTTTAGCTTCTTCTTCTTTTTGAGCTTCTGGTGTGAAGGTCAAATTGCTGACTGCTTCTTGAAGTTTTGCAATTGCTTGGTCAATCGTGTCTTGTTGGGCACGGCTGAGGTTGCTATCAAGTGAACGGATGGCTTTTGCCGCTTCGTTAACTGCTGCGACGCTTTCTGCAGTATAACGGTTAAGGTCTTTTGGTACCTCGTTAAGTGCTTTTTCTGCAGACTCATAATCAGCTGCGAAGTATTCAGCGTTAGAATTTGCGAATTGACGCATGAGTTTGAAGAGGCGTGATGGTGAATAACGTGCAGATGGAGTGTCAGCCCAAGCAGCTACCATACCACCGATGATTGGAATAGTTGCTCCGTCGGATTTTGGTACAGAAGTGATTGGTGTGTTTTTAATACCATTGAGCCCCTGATCGAGATTGTACCAACCTTGGCCATCTGCATTTCGCCCAAGAACATAGTACCAAGCATCGTTAGTGTTTAGGATTTGGTGACCTTTTTCTACTAGAAGTTTAGAAGAAGCGACGTCGTAACCTCCCCAACCACCAGTCCACATTGAAACGATGATATCTTTGTCAAAAGTTCCGAAGCTAGTATCACTATTGTAGTAAATACCATCATTGAAGGCCATTGGTTTTAGACCGTGCGATTTTACAATACGAGCTAGGTCATTGGCGTAGGCAATAAATTTTTCATATCCTTTTACAGGGTAGCCTTCGTTTGGATAGTATTTATCAGCTTGAAGAACGCTCCAACCTTTAGCGTTTGTTGCATCATTGGCATATTCATCAAGTCCGATGTTGAAGATTTCAGTCTTTTTCGCGAAATAAGCAGCATATTTATCGATAAGGGCTTTTGTAAAAGCGACTGCTTGTTCGTTGTCGAGATCGACAGTACGGGCTGATTCCTTGCCAAAATAGCTAAAGTTAGGATTTTGGATTCCCAATTCTTTCATGGCATTGAGAATCGCATCCATGTGACCAGGACTATTTACTGTCGGAATGAGACCGATGCCTTTATCTTTGGCATAGTTAATCAGATCTGTCATTTGACTTTCTGTTAAGTGATTGCCGTTTGGATCGTTGTAATAATCATTTGTACCTTTTTCAATGGCACGTTTGACATCGTCACTGGCATAGGTCTTGCCGTTAGCTGTGATGCTCATATCGTCCAACATGAAGCGGAGCCCATCATTTCCAACTAACAGGTGTAAATCAGTGTAGCCATAATGTTTCGCTTTGTCGATGATTTCCTTGAGCTGTTCTGGTGAGAAATATTTACGTCCAGCATCAATAGAAACAATTTTCTTTTTCGCTAGTTTTTCATTTACAGTTGCAGCACGTTCCTTTCCTGCCTCTGTTGCCGGTTTGTCAGCCTCTGCTTTCGCTGCATCTTTTTTAGCTGGTTTATCCTTGTCAGTATTTGACTCTTTAGAATCAGCCTCTTTCTTAGGGCTAGCTTCTTCTGCCTTTTTATTAGCAGTTTCTTTTTCAGCAGAAGTTGGAGTTACCACTTCTTCTTTATCACTAGGAGTTGAACTAACTTCCTCTTGTGGTTTTTCTTCTGTTTTTGGAAGACTAGCTACCTTATCAGCAGCTGGAATTTCTGTTTCTACAGTTTTTGGAGCTTCTGGTTGAAGCTCTGCTTTAGGTGTTTCCTCAGTCCGATTTTCGGATGATTGAGGGGAATCAGAAACCGTATGGATGGTCGGTTGGTTTTCTGTAGTAGTAGGAGTAACTCCATCGGCTGTAACAGTCTGTGCTTGGAAGGCGAATCCAATTAGAACAGAAGCTGCTCCTACAGCGTATTTACGAATAGAAAAACGCTGTTGTTTTTCATGTTTCATTGCAAAACCTCCTGATTGCATTGTTGTATTGATAGCGTTTACATAAATCAACACCTTTATTTTATTTCTTATATTAACGAGAGTCAAGAGGAGATGACGAAAAACTATAATAAGTATAAAAAAATATAAAATTTAAACTTAAGATTTCAGATTGGTCGGAAAGATACATATATATATCTAGTATAATTTTTTGGTTCTATTTCTATAAAATATTCCACAAATTATAGAATCTTCCCAAAATAGGTAAGCGCTACCTTTTTGGTGTGGTATAATAAACATAGAAAAAGCCCAAGCAAGGCTTAGGCTTTCTTCTTAGTGATCACGGTCACATGAAATGAATTTGATTTTGTAGTAATCCGCTCGTTTATATGTTTCGCTGTATGCGAGAACTTGACCAGTAGACTCTAGTTTAGTAGTCTTGGTTTGTAAAACGGTTGGGAATTGTTCATCGACTCCGAGGACCGAAGCCGCATGTTCTGGAGTTGGAAATGCTATTTCATTGATTTCTTCAAAATGTTCATCATTCATGTGAATGTGGTAATCCAATTTGAAACGGTTATAGATAGAGCTATAATATTCAAGATTTGGATAATTTGCGTTGATGTATTGTTCTGGAATGTAAGATGTATGGTAGATGTAGACAACACCACCTGTTTCGCGTACGCGTTCAATCTTGTAGTAGAACTGATCTCCGCGTAGTCCAAGTTTTTCTAAGTAGCTTAGTTTGTTTCCACGCTCAATAGAAAGGACGGTAACTTTATCATCTTTAGTTTCAAAAACTTCTACATCTGAAAACTCTACGAGTTTGTGTTTGCGTGCGCGTGAAACGAATGTACCCTTTCCTTGTTGACGGACAATATAGCCATCCTTGGCAAGGTCGTTTAAAGCGCGAACAACTGTGATAGAACTAACATCATACATTGCAATCAATTCAGCTTCAGTGTAGAATTTATCTCCACTAGCAAATTGACCAGAAATGATTTTGTTCTTTAACTCATCTTTAATATATTGATACTTTGGAATTGCCATATTTTCACCTCGATTTTCCTTCTCCGTTAAAGATTTTACCATAAAACTGGAAAGAATAGTAGCCTTTTGAATAAAAAAATTAGAATAATAGGCTATAAGGTTAATTTACATAGGAATAAATAGAAAAACATACATTTTTATACATGGCACTAAAATGTTGTTATAACTATGAGATTACAAGATTTTTTATAAGTTTTTTGTGTAAAATTTAGTGAAAAATGAAAAAAATTGTGAAAACCTATTGACAAATGCAAGATATTGAGTTATATTTACTATATCAACAAATGAAAGCGTAAACTTTAGTTGTCAGAAGGTAAGAACATGACACGATTTGAGATACGAGATGATTTTTATCTCGATGGAAAATCATTTAAGATTTTATCTGGCGCCATTCATTATTTTAGGGTTCCTCCAGAAGATTGGTATCATTCGCTCTATAACTTGAAGGCTCTTGGTTTTAATACAGTAGAGACTTATGTGGCCTGGAATTTACACGAGCCTCGTGAGGGTGAGTTTCACTTTGAAGGAGCTCTGGATTTGGAGCGATTTCTCCAGACAGCACAAGATTTGGGTCTCTACGCTATCGTTCGTCCCTCGCCCTTCATCTGTGCGGAGTGGGAATTTGGTGGCTTACCAGCTTGGCTTTTAACCAAAGATATGAGGCTTCGTTCCTCAGATCCTACTTATATTGAAGCTGTCGGTCGCTACTATGACCAGCTCTTGTCACGATTGGTTCCACATTTGTTGGACAAGGGTGGCAATATCCTTATGATGCAGGTTGAAAATGAATATGGTTCTTATGGCGAAGATAAGGCTTATCTGAGAGCAATTCGACAGTTGATGGAAGAGCGTGGCGTAACCTGTCCCCTCTTTACATCAGATGGTCCATGGCGAGCTACTCTGAAAGCTGGAACCTTAATAGAAGATGACCTCTTTGTAACAGGGAACTTTGGTTCTAAGGCACCTTATAACTTTTCACAGATGCAGGAATTCTTTGATGAGCATGGTAAGAAATGGCCGCTCATGTGTATGGAGTTTTGGGATGGCTGGTTCAATCGATGGAAAGAACCGATTATCACACGGGATCCGAAAGAATTGGCAGAAGCTGTTCGAGAGGTATTGGAGCAAGGTTCTATCAACCTTTACATGTTCCACGGTGGTACAAACTTTGGTTTCATGAATGGTTGCTCGGCTAGAGGAACCTTGGATCTGCCACAAGTTACATCTTATGATTACGATGCCCTTCTGGATGAAGAAGGAAATCCGACTGCCAAATATTTGGCAGTCAAGAAGATGATGGCAACACATTTCCCAGAGTATCCGCAGTTGGAACCACTCTACAAAGAGAGTATGGAGTTGGATGCCATTCCACTAGTTGAAAAAGTTTCCTTGTTTGAAACCTTGGATAGCTTGTCAAGTCCAGTAGAAAGCCTCTATCCTAAAAAGATGGAGGAGTTGGGACAAAGCTATGGCTATCTACTCTATCGAACAGAAACAAACTGGGATGCAGAAGAAGAAAGACTTCGTATCATTGACGGTCGAGATAGAGCTCAGCTGTATGTCGATGGTCAGTGGGTAGAAACCCAATATCAGACAGAGATTGGGGAAGATATTTTTTATCAAGGTGAAAAGAAAGCGCTGTCTAGATTGGATATCTTGGTAGAAAATATGGGGCGTGTCAACTATGGACACAAGTTCTTAGCGGATACGCAACGTAAGGGAATTCGAACAGGGGTTTGTAAGGATTTGCACTTCTTACTAAACTGGAAACACTATCCACTCCCACTAGACAATCCTGAGAAAATTGATTTTTCAAAAGGATGGACAGAAGGACAACCAGCATTTTACGCTTATGACTTTACAGTCCAAGAGCCAAAAGATACTTACCTAGACTTATCTGAATTTGGTAAGGGAGTTGCCTTTGTCAATGGGCAGAATTTAGGACGTTTTTGGAACGTCGGCCCAACCCTCTCGCTTTATATTCCTCATAGCTATCTAAAGGAAGGTGCTAACCGCATCATTATCTTTGAAACAGAAGGTGAATATAAAGAAGAGATTTATTTAACTCGTAAACCTACACTAAAACACATAAAGGGGGAAAACTTATGACAATTGTAGGATGCCGTATCGATGGACGTTTGATCCACGGACAAGTAGCCAATCTATGGGCTGGAAAACTAAATGTTTCACGTATTATGGTTGTAGATGACGAAGTTGTCAACAACGACGTTGAAAAGAGTGGTTTGAAACTCGCGACACCACCAGGTGTGAAATTGAGTATTTTGCCAATTGAAAAAGCGGCAGCCAATATTCTTGCTGGTAAATACGATAGCCAACGTCTATTTATCGTTGCTCGTAAACCAGACCGCTTCCTTGGTTTGGTAGAAGCAGGTGTTCCACTTGAAACCCTTAATGTTGGGAATATGTCTCAAACACCAGAAACTCGTGCCATCACACGTTCTATCAACGTAGTGGATAAGGATGTGGAAGACTTCCACAAACTGGCAGAAAAAGGTGTTAAACTTACTGCTCAAATGGTTCCAAATGATCCAATTTCAGACTTTTTGAGCTTATTAAAATAGGAAAAAATTTTTAGGAGGTCATTGTTATGATACAATGGTGGCAAATTTTACTTCTCACTTTGTACTCAGCTTATCAAATCTGTGATGAGTTGACGATCGTTTCATCTGCAGGTTCCCCTGTATTTGCTGGTTTCATTACTGGTTTAATCATGGGAGATGTGACAACTGGTTTGTTTATCGGTGGTAGCTTGCAGTTGTTCGTACTTGGGGTTGGTACCTTCGGTGGTGCTTCTCGTATCGACGCAACTTCTGGTGCGGTTCTTGCAACAGCATTCTCAGTTTCACAAGGAATCGCTACAGACCTTGCGATTACAACAATCGCTGTACCAGTAGCAGCACTTTTAACATACTTCGACGTTCTTGGACGTATGACAACTACTTTCTTCGCACACCGTATTGATGCTGCAATCGAACGCTTTGACTATAAAGCAATCGAACGTAACTACCTTCTTGGTGCTCTTCCTTGGGCTCTTTCTCGTGCCCTTCCAGTCTTCTTTGCCCTTGCCTTTGGTGGTGCATTTGTACAAACAGTAGTAGACTTGGTTAAACAATACCAATGGGTTGCAGATGGTTTGACACTTGCAGGACGTATGCTTCCAGGTCTTGGATTTGCAATCTTGCTTCGTTACCTTCCAGTTAAACGTAACCTTCACTACCTTGCTATGGGATTTGGTTTGACAGCTATGTTGACTGTACTTTACTCAAACGTAACAAGTCTTGGTGGCGCTGTTGCAGGTATTATCGGTACTCTACCTAAAGATGTTGCTGAAAAAATTGGTTTCGTGAACAACTTCAAAGGATTGTCTATGATTGGTATCTCTATCGTAGGTATCTTCCTAGCAGTGCTTCACTTCAAAAATAGCCAAAAAGTAGCTGTAGCAGCACATTCTACACCATCAGAAAGTGGGGAAATCGAAGATGACGAATTCTAATTACAAACTTACAAAAGAAGATTTTAATCAAATCAACAAACGTAGCTTGTTTACTTTCCAATTGGGTTGGAACTACGAACGTATGCAAGCTTCTGGTTACCTTTACATGATCCTGCCTCAGTTGCGTAAAATGTATGGGGATGGCACTCCTGAATTGAAAGAAATGATGAAAGTTCATACTCAATTCTTCAATACTTCACCATTCTTCCATACCATTATCGCTGGTTTTGACCTTGCCATGGAAGAAAAAGATGGTGTGGGTGCAAAAGACGCCGTTAACGGTATCAAGACAGGTTTGATGGGACCATTCGCTCCTCTTGGGGATACAATCTTTGGTTCACTTGTACCTGCTATTATGGGATCTATCGCAGCAACTATGGCTATCGCTGGCCAACCTTGGGGTATCTTCCTTTGGATTGCAGTTGCAGTAGCGTATGACATCTTCCGTTGGAAACAGTTGGAATTTGCCTACAAAGAAGGGGTTAACCTTATCAACAACATGCAAAGTACATTGACAGCTTTGATTGACGCTGCATCTGTACTTGGTGTCTTCATGATGGGTGCTCTTGTAGCCACAATGATCAACTTTGAAATTTCTTATAAATTGCCAATCGGTGAAAAGATGATTGATTTCCAAGACATCTTGAACTCAATCTTCCCACGCTTGCTTCCAGCAATCTTTACTGCCTTTATCTTCTGGTTGCTTGGTAAGAAAGGTATGACTTCTACAAAAGCAATTGGTATCATCATTGCTCTTGCATTAGGTCTTTCATTCATCGGTAAATTCTTACTTGGAATGGGCGCATAATCTATGGCTAAATCATTAATTTTGGTGAGTCATGGTCGCTTCTGTGAAGAACTTAAAGGTAGCACTGAAATGATCATGGGTCCACAAGACAACATTTACACAGTGGCTCTTCTTCCAGAAGATGGCCCAGAAGAATTTACTGCAAAATTTGAAGCTGCTATTGAAGGTTTGGATGATTTCCTAGTCTTTGCGGATCTTCTCGGTGGAACACCATGTAACGTGGTAAGCCGTTTAATTATGGAAGGTCGTGATATCGAACTTTACGCAGGGATGAATCTTCCAATGGTGATTGAATTTATCAATGCGAGCCTGACAGGCGCAGATGCGGACTATAAGAACCGTGCTGCAGAAAGCATTGTGAAAGTCAATGACCTGTTAGCGAGTTTCGATGATGACGAAGATGAATAATACTCTTCGAAAATCAAATTCAAACTACGTCAACGTCGCCTTGCCGTAGGTATATGTTACTGACTCTGTCAGTTCTATCTGCAACCTCAAAACGGTGTTTTGAGCAGCCTGCGGCTAGTTTCCTAGTTTGCTCTTTGATTTTCATTGAGTATACGATGTGACAACGTGAAAATCGTTAGAGCATTTTATATAGAATATACATGGGAATGGGGCTTACTCCCATTCCCATATTTAATAGAAAAAGAGGAATTCAATGCTACATTATACAAAAGAAGACTTGATCGAATTGGGTGCAGAAATCACTACACGTGAAATTTACCAACAACCTGATGTATGGAAAGAAGCTTTTGAATCTTATCAAGCAAAACGTGAAGAAATTGCAGCCTTCCTACAAGGGATTGCTGATAAACATGACTATATCAAGGTAATCTTGACAGGTGCTGGGACTTCTGCTTATGTAGGAGATACCTTGGTACCTTACTTTAAGGAAGTCTATGACGAACGCAAATGGAATTTCAATGCCATTGCGACAACAGATATCGTTGCCAATCCAGAAACTTATTTGAAAAAAGATGTGGCGACTGTCCTTGTATCTTTTGCTCGTAGTGGGAATTCACCTGAAAGTGTGGCGACTGTTGATTTGGCCAAGGCCTTGGTGGATGAGCTTTATCAAGTGACTATTACTTGTGCAGCAGATGGTAAATTGGCTCTTCAAGCTCATGGAGATGACCGCAATCTTTTGCTTTTGCAACCAGCTGCTTCTAATGATGCTGGCTTTGCCATGACCTCTAGCTTTACGTCTATGATGTTAACAGCTCTCTTGGTCTTTGATCCTACAGAATTTGCTGTTAAAGCTGAACGTTTTGAAGTTGTATCTAGTCTTGCCCGTAAAATTCTAGACAATGCAGAAGATGTCAAAGAACTTGTTGACCTCGACTTTAACCGTGTCATCTACCTAGGCGCTGGACCTTTCTTTGGACTTGCTCATGAAGCTCAGCTCAAGATTTTGGAACTAACTGCTGGTCAAGTTGCGACTATGTATGAAAGCCCAGTCGGGTTCCGTCACGGTCCAAAATCTCTTATCAACGAAGATACAGTTGTTTTGGTCTTTGGTACAACAACAGACTACACTCGCAAGTACGACTTGGACTTGGTTCGTGAAGTTGCTGGTGATCAGATTGCTCGTCGTGTTGTGCTTTTGAGTGATCAATCCTTTGGTCTTGAAAATGTCAAAGAAGTTGCCCTTGGTTGTGGCGGTGTCTTGAATGATATTTACCGTGTCTTCCCTTACATCGTTTATGCCCAACTCTTTGCCCTATTGACTTCACTCAAGGTAGAAAATAAACCAGATACACCGTCTCCTACAGGTACAGTAAACCGTGTGGTACAAGGTGTTATCATCCACGAATATCAAAAGTAATACTCTTCGAAAATCAAATTCAAACCACGTCAGCTTCGCCTTGCCGTACTCAAGTACAGCCTGCGGCTAGCTTCCTAGTTTGCTCTTTGATTTTCATTGAGTATAAGGTAGTGTTTATGAATTCTTGACAAGAGGATTTGTAAATTATCAGATAAACCATAGATTGTCGGTAGGCTTTCTATGGTTTGTTTGCTTGAGAGAAATAGTAAAAGGAGAAGAGAATGAAAGCATACACAGAGCGTGTATTTGGAAATATTGAGGGCAAGGATGTCTTGACCTATCGATTTGAGACGGACGGTGGCTACCAACTTGAGGTTATGACTTATGGTGCGACCATCCTGCGCTATGTCACGCCTGACAAGGCTGGAAATTTTGCCAATGTTATCTTGGGATTTGATGACTTTGATAGCTATGTAGGCAATAGTCCTAAGCATGGAGCGAGCGTAGGTCCTGTAGCGGGTCGTATTGCAGGTGCGACATTTGAGCTCAATGGCAAGATCTATGATCTTGAAGTCAACAATGCTAGCAACTGTAATCACAGTGGTTCAACTGGTTGGGATGCAAGTTTGTTTGAACTAATTGAAGTGAGCGACCATGGCTTGACCCTCTACACAGAACGTACAGATGGGACAGGGGGATTTCCTGGCAATCTCAAGATCTGGATTAGTTATCGCTTGGAAGAAACTGGTGCCTACGAAATCAGCTACAAGGTAATAACAGATCAGGATACGTTGGTCAATCCAACCAACCACAGCTATTTCAACTTGTCTGGTGATTTCACGCAGACGATTGACCGCCATGTCTTCCAACTAAATACAGAGGGCATTTACCCAATCGCTCCCGACGGTGTTCCGGTCAAAACTCCAGATGCTACTCGTGATGTGGTCAAACACATCTACAATGGTGCCTTGTTGAAGGATATCTTTGCAGAGGAAGATGAGCAAATCCAGCTGGTATCTGGTTTGGATCACCCATTTGCCCTTCCTGCAGGCCATGACAATGCTGGTTTCCTTTATGATCAAAATTCAGGTCGCTTCCTGCTTTTCAAGACAGAGGCCCCTTGCTTTGTGGTCTACACAGCAAACTTTGTGGATGAGAGTGTCATCATAGGAGGTCAGCCAATGGTGCAGCACAATGGGATTGCCCTTGAAGCGCAGGTTTTACCAGATGCCATTCATAGCGACCTCAAAGACAAAGTTATTCTTAAAGCCGGTCAAACCTTTACAAGCAAGACACGTTATGAGATTGTTGTGAAATAAAAATTTAGAAATATGATAGGTGTTCCAGAAGTTAGGTATCTAATTTTAGGAATGCCTTTTATTATTCCCTTATTTGCATATCTATCCCTAGAATCTTTTAAAAAGTTGATGTATAATGGGAAGAGTTGTATATTTTGCTATAAATTAATATACTAATTTAAAAATGTAAAAAGAGGGGAATATGAATTTCAAAATTAGTGGAGAAAAAAGACAGAATTTCTCATTAAGAAAATTGGCAGTTGGCCTTGTATCTGTAGCAGTTGCGTGTTTCTTTTTGATGGGAACTGGCCTACAGACTGTATCTGCCCAAGAATCTCATGCCGTTAATTATACTTATGTTTTAGAGTCGGATTTGACTGATGAAGAGAAGACTCTCTTAGTTACATCCCTACCACAAGTAGCGGAAGAAACAGATGCTACCTACTATCTTGTTTATCGAGCAAATCAAGTACTACCCAACACAGGAGCTAGCTCTTCTCTAGGAACTGCTGCCTTAGTGGCAGGCCTTAGTTTATTGATTGTAGTAGTTCTTAAGGGACGTGATGGCAAGAGTAAGATTAGTCGATTCTTGTTAGTAACCGGTCTAGGCAGTCAGTTGCTGTCTCCAACTGTTCTTGCTTTGACTAGCGAGACACTAGCTGCTTATAACACCCAATTATCGGTCCAGGCAGGAGATGCCTTGCCAGCTCCGGTTGATATCCCTGGTTATACATATATTGGATATGTGAAAAATAAAGTAGACGTTGTTAAGCAATCAAATAAACAGAAGGCGCATGACAGCAAGTCTAACTTAGAAAATGTAGGTAGCTCAACGATAGAGGAACAACAAGGAGGAACACCTTCTCCTATAGAGCCTCAACCACAAAAAAACAATGAAACTGTAGTGCAAGCAAAGGGGAGCCAAGAGCCGGGTCATGAGGGTGAGGCTCTAGTCCAAGCAGAGCAACCGTCTTATACAGAACCCATTAGCACTCAAGGTACACAAGAGTCAGGTCATGAGGGTGAGGCTCTAGTCCAAGCAGAGCAACCGTCTTATACAGCCCCAATTAGCACTCAAGGCACCCAAGAGTCAGGTCATGAGGGCGAGGCTCTAGTTCAACCAGTGCAACCAGCCTACACAGCACCAATCAGTACTCAAGGCACCCAAGAGTCAAGTCATGAGGGTGAGGCTCTAGTTCAAGCAGAGCAACCGTCTTATACAGAACCCATTAGCACTCAAGGCACCCAAGAGTCAGGTCATGAGGGCGAGGCTCTAGTTCAACCAGTGCAACCAGCCTACACAGCACCAATCGGTACTCAAGGCACCCAAGAGTCAGGTCATGAAGGTGAGGCTCTAGTTCAACCAGTTCAACCAGCGTATACAGAACCCATTAGCACTCAAGGCACGCAAGAGCCAGGTCATGAGGGTGCTGCCCTGGTTCAACCAGTGCAACCAGCGTACACAGCCCCAATTAGCACCCAAGGTACACAAGAGTCAGGTCATGAAGGCGAATCCCTGGTTCAATCAGAACTACCAGTTTACACAGGTCCTCAGGAGGGAGCTCCAGTTGAGCCAACAGTGCCAGAGTCTACAGAAGTTGTTAGCAGTAAGGGGACCCAAGAAATTGGTCACGAGGGTGAGGCTCTAGTCCAACCAGCACAACCAGCGTACACAGCCCCGGTAGAAGCAAAAGGCACACAAGAGTCAGGTCATGAAGGTGAGGCTCTAGTTCAACCCGTTCAACCAGCGTATACAGATCCAATCAGCACTCAAGGTACCCAAGAGTCGGGTCACGAAGGTGAGGCTGCTGTGGCAGAGGCTCTTCCTGAACTGCCTTTGACAAGTAATCATCGTACAGTAACAGAAACCATTCCTCATGAAACTGAAGAAATTGAAGATGCGACTATCTTAAAAAATCATCGAGAAATTGCTCAGGAAGGAAAAGACGGTTTACGGACAATCGAGTATGAAGATTATCTCGTAGATGGTAAGGTGGAAGCTAGCAAGGAAATCTCACGTACAGAAGTAGAACCAACCAAAGAGATTGTCAAGGTTGGTAGTCTTGTTAAAATCAAACCAACAGTTGAAATTACTAATCTGGTTAAAGATGAGAGCAAAAAAGCAGTAGCAGTCAACTACCGCTTAGATGACCCAACGTCTGCTTTTGTTAAGGCCAAGGCCCAAATTTTTCAAAATGGAACACTGATTAAAGAAGTGAATTTGAAAGATTTATCCGTTCAGCAAACGATTGATGGTTTGGACTACTATACTCCTTATACAATTAAGACTTACTTGACCTATAATCTAGGCCAATCTGATCAGGAAAATACAGAAGTATCAACGAAAGATTTTCAATTAGACTATAAAAAAATTGAAATCAAAGATGTGGATGAAGTGGGGCTCTATGGTAAGGAAGAGGGTCACTACCGTCGTTATCTGAACTTATCAGAAGTACCAAGCGATTTGTCACCTTATTTTGTCAAAATCAAATCAGATAAGATGAAAGAAATGTTGCTACCAGTTAGCTCTATTAAGGAAACAGAGGATGGGAAATACAAGGTAACCGTTGCCTTCAATGAACTGGTTCAAGAGAAAGGTTCAGCATACAAGGATAACTATAGCTTCACAATTGATAAGCAAAAGATTGCCAAGGACGGTGTCTATACTTCATTCAAGAAACTGATTGCTGCCATGCAGGGTAATCTCTCTGGAACCTTTAAACTTGGAGCTGATATGACAGCTGATGAGGTGGCCTTAGCAAAGGGACAAACTAGCTATGTGACAGGAACTTTCACTGGTAATCTTATCGGTGCGAGTGACGGGAAGCCGTTTGCGATTTATGACCTTAAGACAGCCTTGTTTGATAATTTGACTAAGGCTACTGTGAAAGATATTGACCTTAAAGCGGTAGCCATTAAGAGTCAAGAAGACACAGCCAGCCTAGCCAAAGTGGCCACTAACAGCCAGATTAGTAATGTAGCTGTAGAAGGTCAATTGACAGGTAGCAAGTCAGTGGCAGGTTTGGTAGCGAAGGCTCAAGATACAGAGATAAGCAATAGTTCCTTTACAGGTAGCATTCAGGCCAAGCATACGGATGCTTCTCCTTACTATGTGGGAGGTATAGCAGGGCTCCTATCTGGTAATAAGGCTAAGATTGATAAGGTAGCCGTTGATGCAAATATTTCTAGTAATGCCCGCAACAATGACCAATTTGCTGGAGGTATTGTAGGGAAAGTTCAAAGTGGTGCTTTGGTTTCTCATGCACTAGCAAGTGGAACCATCCTCAATACGACAACCTATCCACGTGTCGGAGGTATAGCTGGCTCTACATGGCAAAATGGCCGTATCCATCATGTCGTTAGCATGGTTAATACTGGAGATGGTTATGGCATCACAGGAGACCAATATAAGGGAGCGGACATCAAAGATGCCAGCACTGCTGTTGAGAACAAGAAGGCTGATCTCTATGCGACCCCAATCACCCAAGACCAGGCCAGAGAAAAAGTTCAGTCTTATGGTATGACAGTGACGCTAGACGACACAGGTCAAACACTCAAAGATAATCAGCGCAGTGTGGACTATACTCAGTTAAGCCAAGGTCAAGCTAGTCGAAAAGTTGCTTATCACAATATTGAGAGATTGATGCCTTTCTATAATAAAGAGCTAGTGGTTCACTATGGAAATCAAGTTGATCCTACTGATAAGCTTTATACTACAGAACTGCTGGATGTTGTACCAATGAAGGACAATGACATCATCACAGATATTCAGGCCAATAAAGCAGCAATCAATAAGCTTATGTTGCATTTTGCTGATAATACAATCAGCTATCTGGACGTCACTTACAAAGATGACTTCAAAAATACACAAATTGCAGAGTACAGCGTAGCAGGTAAAAACTTTATCTTTACGCCAGAGGCCTTTCTATCTGATTATACGAAAGTGACCAATCAAGTCCTAGCAGATTTGCAAGGGGTCGAATATGACTCGGCAGCCATGAAAAAAGTCCTTGGCATTGAGGCAGATACTTCACTTGATCCGCTATATTTGGATAAAGAATTCAAAAAAGTTAAGGCTAATATCGGCGAACATCTCCGTAAAGTGCTAGCCATGGACAAGTCTATCAATACGATGGGAGATAGTATAGCAACCTACATCAGCGAAAAAATCAAGAACAACAAGGAAGCCTTCTTGCTTGGTTTGACCTACCTCAATCGCTGGTACAATATCAACTACGATCACATCAACACCAAGGACCTCAATACCTATAAGTTTGACTTTGATGGTAATAGCACAGCTTCAACCCTGGATACCATCATTGCCCTAGGTCAGAGTGGTATGGAAAATCTCAAGGCATCAAATAATACAAGTGCCTATGAAACAACCCTGGCCCCTGCAAAAGGTCGCAAGACAGTGACGGATTTACTAGAGTCTTACAGAAAACTCTTCCTACCAACTAAAACCAATAATGAATGGTTGAAGACGAATACCAAGGCCTATATCGTAGAGAGTAAATCAGCGATTCCAGAAGTGCGTGCCAAACAAGAGTCAGCAACACCGGATAGTAAATATACACTGGGAGTCTATGACCGTATTACGGCGCCAAGTTGGAAATTAAAAAACATGCTCCTACCGATATTGACATTGCCAGAAGAGGATGTTTATGTGATTTCAAACCTTTCTACCTTGGCCTTTGGTGGCTACGAACGCTACCGTGATCGTGTCAATAATATAGTCTTATCAGGAGAAGAATTGCGTCAGTATGTCCGTGGCAAGGTCGACCAGTCGGCTGAATGGCAACGAGACCACTATGATATCTGGTATCATCTCCTTTCACCAGAATACAAAGAGAAACTCTTCCGCTCAGTCATGGTTTCAGATGGCTTTGGTATGAAAGATAGCAATAGTAATTATTACTGGGCTACCCTGTCTGATAAGGCCATTGATTCTATCTACAACTTCTTTGGACCAACTGGTAAGTGGTATGGGGAAAGTAAAGGAGCCGGGGCCTATGCCAACGGTTCTGAGGTCCACTATGTCAGCGACCGCTTGTTGGATAAATACGGAACATCAGTCTATACCCATGAAATGGTTCATAATTCTGATGGACATATTTACTTTGAAGGTAAAGGTCGTCGTGAAGGATTGGGAGCAGAGTTGTATGCCTTAGGACTGTTGCAATCTGCTGACAGTCTAGATAAGGATGCTATTGTCTTGAATACTCTCTATAAAGGGGATAAGAATTCACCAACTCGCTTGCATACTTATGATCCGACAAGCCGCTTCACATCAGCTGCAGCATTGCAAGAGTATGTACACGGTATGTACGATGTCTTGTATACCTTGGACGCTATGGAAGCCAATGCCATTCTAACTAAGTCTAATGATATTAAGAAAAAATGGTTTAGAAAAATAGAGAATTTCTACATTGAGGACAAGTACCATAAACAAACTCATGCTGGAAACTCTGTTCGCCCATTGACAGATGATGAAGTAAGTAAACTAACTAGTCTGGATGCCTTGATTGACAATGATATCATCAACCGTCGAGCTTACCGTGATAAGAGTAACTATACTCGTAATGGCTATCATCTTATCAGCATGTTCTCACCGATTTATGCTGCCCTCAGCAATCCAAAGGGTGCGCCTGGTGATATCATGTTTAGAAAGACAGCCTACGAATTGTTGGCAGCAAAAGGTTATCAAGATGGGTTCTTACCATATGTATCCAATCAATATGCAGAAGAAGCTAAACGCAATGGGGATATTACCTATTCAGATTGGCTTAGGAAAGATGTGGGACTCATTACTGATAGCCTCGTCTTGAAAAATGTCTTTGCCAACCAATACGCTTCATGGTCTGATTTCAAGAAGGATATGTTTAATAAACGTATTCGTAAGCAAGATCAGTTGAAACCAATTACCATTCAGTATGAACTTGGTGTACCAAACAGTAGCAAGGAAATTACAATTCGTTCAGCTGCTCAAATGCAAGAACTCATCGATCAAGCAGTGGCGAAAGATGTGGCTAACATTGACCGTACGACAAGCCATGCTCCTGCAAGTTGGGTACACTTGTTAAAACAAAAAATCTACAATGCCTACCTGCGTAGCACAGATGATTTCAGAGAATCGATTTATAAATCATAAGAAAACTCCCTCAAGCTATCCTGTCTAAGTCAGTCTATCTTGCAGATGGTCGGTCTTTGTGATAGAATAGCATAAAGTCCTTTTGAGGGGGAACTTGCTAGGAAATCCCCAAGCATTGTAACGGATGAACCACCCTCGCCTTTTTGTGAGGGTGGTTTTTCGTTTGTAAGTAGAAAATAAGAGAGAAAGAGTCTACATCATGTCGAGAATTGTCACCATTCATCCAGTCAAGGAAATCCATCGCTATGGCTTTGAGAGTACCCAGGTCTATCGAGCCCGTATCGCACGACATCTAGGCTTAGACTACGTCCACCTCATGTCAAGTCCCCAGCTACGATCTGATTGGAAGAAAGACTTGATCAAGTTAGGATTTTTAGAAAAGGAATTGCTCTGTGTTCCGCATAGTTTTTCAGATATAGGCCATGTAGACTTATCAGTGAAGCCAGAAAGTTTAACGCTAGCAGCTGGTGATCAGGTTGAACTCAATGAGGATGGTTTTGTAGCCTCAGTTACCCTAGGAGATGGCTCGGGGAGATATTACTATACCAAGGGGCCCTTCTTGTTTGAAGATTTTAAGGAGAAGGAACTTCGTTGGTATCATGAAAATGGAGAACTGGCCCTGGAAGGACGCTTTATCAATCCCTTTAAAGAACCCTCTCCTGTAACCATCTTTTATCCAGAGTATATCTACCGCATAGGAGGAGAAATCCGTTCTGAAGAGGACTTGCTGGTCAAGTTCCTAGCCAGATGGGCCCAGCAAACCGACCTCTTCATTCGTGACCAACAAATCGTTCCCAAACCCAGCCTCTGGCGTTACATGGAAAACACGGATAAAAATTACTATGAAGTCGTCCATGAAAATGTCATGCGAGACTTACGCCTCGCCAATCTGCGCAAGACAAACAAATATCTAGTTGCTAGTGAAGTGTTGACTGATACTTTGGCGAAACAAGGGTATGACACCAAGTTTTTACCACCAATGTTTACAGAAAAATTAGGTCAGCTAAGAAAAATCGGACCTGTTTTGGACTATTGCTTGGTGGGTCATATGGGAGAAGGCAAGAACGTTGAACTTGTCATTGAAGCCTTTATCGAACTCTACAAACGTGGCTCCAAGGCCCAGATTACCTTTTATGGTGGCTCAGAGGAACGTCTAGCAGAATTACAGAATCAATATGATCTTCCGCCAACCATTCATTTTAAAGGTATCGTTAACGAAGTGCCTTATCATCTGCACCAATGCTATCTGTCTGCAAGTTACACAGAATTATTTGCCAATGCCTGTGTCGAAGCCCTCAATCGAGGTTTGCTGGCTTTGTTATCAGATGTGGAGATTGCCCATCGTTTTTATGCTGGCCAGTCCAACGCTATCAACTTGTTTAAAACTAAATCAGAGTTGATTCAAAAGATAGAAGAGATGGAAGAGCCTGATTTTTATCTATCGAATGAAAAAAATCTAGCCTTAGCCTCTCGCTATTCTCTGGAACAAGTAGCTCAACTATACAGAGAACTATTGGATAGAAAGTTCTAGCCTGTTTTCTTTGCTTGGGTTAGGAAAAGCTCATACTATAGGAGAGGGACTACTTTCAGTTTTGGTATCAAAAGGAAGAATCTATGAATGTAAAACGAAAACCCATAGCCGTCATTTTGATTCGTTCGGGTTCACGCGGCTTAGTGGATAAAAATATCAAACCGCTTGCAGGCAAACCCTTGGTTTTCTACACCATAGAAGTCGCCTTAGCCTCCAAGTTATTTAGTGACATCTGGGTTTCCTCAGACTCACTAGCCTATCTAGAACTCTGTCGACAAGCCTATCCAGAGATTCGTTGTGTCCACAGACCAAAAGAATTGGCCCTATCAACAACCTCTAGTTTAGAAACCTTACGAGACTTTTTACAGCCCTTTGAGGAAGAGCAGGTCTTTGTGAATCTACAGGTGACCTCACCCTTGAGAGAGGTGGAGCATCTTATCGAGTCCTACCAGCTCTACTGTCAGTCTGGCGCCGACCATTTGATTTCCTGTGTTAAGGCGGACAAGAGTCGTAGTCTTTTCTTGAAGTTTGCGGAGTCGTCATTTATCCGTCCTCCTCAGGTTTCCAAGCACTATGCTCGGCAAAAAGAGCCTGTCTATTACTATCCCAACGGTAGTATCTGGATTTCTCGCAAGGATCTTTACCTACGAGATGAGACCTTTTATACTGATAAGACAGTAGCCTATGAAATGCCCAAACTCTATTCTTATGATATCGACGATGCCTTGGACTTTGAAGTCGTTGAGACCTTGCTGCACCATCACCACCTAGGAGAATCAAAGAGATGAAACACCTCATCATTGCGACAACACCCTTGCAGTCCAAGATTGCACAGCATATCAAGAGACTCTATCCTGATCAGGACTTTGTCAGTCTTTATGTCAGTCCTGTCAAAAATGCTCGTCAGGAGCATTATGCTAAGGATTTTGACCATATTCACTATCCTCAGACGGCAGAGGACTTGGTTCAGATTTGTCAGGAGCTAGCTGGCGACTATGACACCATTTTTTATGCTAGTTTTGACAATAGCTTGATTCTGGACTTGGTTGCTAGCTCTACTTACCAACACCTTATGAGTTTCGATGATGGCTATGCGGATATTTACCCCTTGGGTATGTATGCTTGGCCTCTCCAACCAAGTCAGGTGGGCTCTTTGGGCTTGACCAGAGATGACTTGATTGAGCGGACGGAAAAGCACTATACCCTCTATCGCAGTGATTACCATGTCGTGGCTAGAGAAAAGCTAGTATATCTGGAGCATTTTTTTGACCTGCCACAAGCACCCGTTTCAAATGGCAAGACAGTCAAGGTTCTGCTGGGGCAAAAGTTCTCTGAAGAGGACGATCAGATCTCCATCCGCTTTATCAGTACCTATGCCAAGGCCTTGGCCATTGACCTCTATCTACCCCATCCCAAGGAAACCTTCACTATCCCTGATGTGACCTACTTGGAGACGGAGCTGATCTTTGAAGATGTCCTAGCCCAACTCTTTCAAGAATACGAGTTCGTTCATGTCTATCATTTTACCTCATCAGTCAGCCTGCACTTGAAAGACCTTCCCCATGTGACCATTACAGGCATTTCCCTCCCCTACTATGAGGACCGTCAAAAAGAATTGCGACGCTTGGGCTGTCAGTTTGAAAGGGTTTCACTTGGCTGGTAGCATAAATGTATATTTTAAAATATGTAAATCCATACGCTATATGGATTTTTTATATATAAATATAGCAAAAAACTATAGTTTGAATGATCAAAAAGTATTCAAATTCCTTGTATAAGAGGTTTTAAAGTGTTAAAATTAAGTGTCTAATTTTGAAGTTTTCAAGCAAGTATTAGCATAATAACAGCTTAAAAATAAAAATTATACAATAAAAAAAGGATGATGAAGATGTTTATAAATAAAAAAGAAAAATTTTCCATTCGTAAGTTTAAAGACGGTCGTTCAGACTCAGTCAAAATCGGTACAGTCGGTCTGATTGTCGGTGCAGCCCTTGCAATGGCAGGACAACCCCATATTGCAGAAGCAGCGATGACAGAAAACAGCGACAACACAACAACGATCTCAAATGATAAGGGGTCAGTAATTGTAGATACAGCTAATATTGAGAACCCAGATGCAGGTAGGGCATTTTCAACTGATCCAACTGCAGAGGGAACAAATACAATTACTAAAACTGGAAAAGTAGACTACAAATATGTAACTGCTGAGGGTAATACTGTATTAGAAGAAAACAAAAACCAAAACTCTGGTGCTGATAAAACGATTGAAACACCATACGATGTATACGGTAAATCAGGAGAAGTTTTCAAAGGAACTACAGGTGGTGATGCAGAAGCTAGCGACCTAAACGACGCTAAAGAAAATGGTAAGAAAGAAACAATCGAAAAAGATGGGAAGACTTACCACCTAATCGGAGAACCTAAGGTTGAAACTACTGGAAACGGTGGAGGAGTGTACTCTGACACAACTCTAGGTGATGTAACTGCGAAATTGACTCCAGAAGGGTTAAGTAACGCAGAAGGTAAAATCACTTATGATACTGTAAAACCTGGTGGAAAAGCTTGGATTGTTGAACAAACAGGAAAAGGAACATATGGTAAATATGTACAAGCTGATTCAGGTGCGATCACTTCTGATGCTAAGATGATAGAAGCTTTCAAAGCTGGAGAAGCAACAGCAAAAAACTTCACTTCAGCTAACGTAACAGCTGATGGTGGAATCAAAGAAGGTGATTATGTTTTCGTCCTTGAGAAAAATACCTATGTAACAGCTAAAACTGAGAGTTTCTCTTTAACAGCACAGATACAATTGTCATCTAGTGATAATGTAGCAGATGATAAAGATGGAACTGGGGCTACTTTAAATAGAACATATGCAATGGTACAAAACTTTAAAGCGGCTCCAGATACTTTAACAGGAGAAGCAAACAAAACTCTTGTAAAAAACTATCTTGCATATCTTCAAGAAAAAGGATTTGAAGATAACCTCCTTAATTTCAAACGATATATTACTTTAGGAATGGCGGCAAAAACTGGTGGTCCTCTGGAGATTAGTGCTGATAAGGGAGATCAAGTTGATGATAAAGGAAGACCTACAAGTGATATAACAGCTGATATAGCAAGCGTTACTGATCAAGAAACAAGTACTTTAGAAGATAGTAGTGATTTTCTTCTTAAATTTTCTGATCCTTCGCCGGAAGTTGAAGAGTATTCTTACCGTGACGAAATCACTCCTCTTCGTGCATACCGTTTAGCAAGTGGTACTACAACAATCACTTACACTTATGCAGAAGAAAAAACTCGTGAAATCGAGAAAAAAGGTTCTGTAGTCGTTAACTACCAAACAGAAGACGGAACAGAATTAAAATCTCCTTACACTGATACTCCTGAAACAGTAGCTGAAGTAGTAACTGAGAAATACTATGTTGATGCTGATGGGAATGATGTAATTGTAAGTAGTACTACAGCTTCTAAAAACGTACCTTACAACACTAAAGAAAATGAAACTGAAAAACCTCAAAAACTTACAGATGCACAAGGAAATGTTTACTACCTAAACGAAGCAAACACAATGACATCTGTAAATGGTACAGAAACTACATCACCAGCTGAAACAGGAACAGTAGTAGAAGGTGTTACAAAAGTAACTTACATCTATGAAAAAGCTGGATCAGTAATCGTTAACTACAAAACTGAAGATGGAACTCCACTTGCAGGAACAGTAGTAGACGAAGATGGAGCTGGTAAAACTGTAGAATCAGGTGCAAAAGACATTGATAATGGTAAACCAGGTACAGCTTATAACACTGCCGATAACGGAATGAAACCAACTCGTATTAAAACTGCAGAAGGCAAAGTATACGAATTAGTTCCAGACTTAACTGAAGGTGAAGAAACAGGTGAGGTTGAATCAGGAACAACTAAAGAAGTAACCTACGTTTACAAAGAAGTTAAAGGTAATGTAGTTGTTAAGTACGAAGATACTGAAGGTAACACACTTGCTGATGACGAAAAAGATGAAACAGATGCTTCTCTAAATGTTAAATACGATACAGCTGACCACAAAAAAGAATCTATCGAGAAAGATGGTGTTAAATATTACTTAACAGCTAAAGAACTGAAAGATGGTTCTAAACCAGCTACTGGAGACGTAGTAGAAGGAACAACTACAGTAACTTACGTTTACGAAAAAGCTGGATCAGTAATCGTTAACTACCAAACAGAAGACGGAACTCCATTAACAGGTACTGCAGATGGTGCAAATGTAGCTTCAGGTGCTAAAGACACTACAGACGCTAAAGCAGGAACTGACTACAACACTGCAGACAACGGAATGAAACCAAACCGTATTACAACTGCAGAAGGTAAAGTATACGAATTAGTACCAACAGCAACTAAAGGTGAAGAAACTGGTAAAGTTGTTGCAGGTGAAACGAAAGAAGTAACCTACGTTTATAAAGAAGTAAAAGGTAATGTTGTCGTTAAGTATGAAGATACTGAAGGTAACGTAATCGCAGAAGACGAAAAAGACGAAACAGATGCTTCTCTAAACGTTAAATACGACACAGCAGACCACAAAAAAGCTGAAATCACCAAAGACGGTGTTAAATACTACCTAACAGCTAAAGAATTGAAAGATGATTCTAAACCAGCCACTGGAGACGTAGTAGAAGGAACAACTACAGTAACTTATGTTTATGAAAAAGCTGGACAAGTAGTCGTTAACTATCAAACAGAAGATGGAACTCCATTAGTAGGTGTTGACCCAGCTGGTGCAAATGTAGCTTCAGGTGCTAAAGACACTGTAGATGGAAAACCAGGATCAGATTATGATACTTCTGATAACGGAATGAAACCAGCTCGTATCACAACTGCAGAAGGCAAAGTATACGAATTAGTACCAACAGCAACTAAAGGTGAAGAAACTGGTAAAGTTGTTGCTGGAGAAACTAAAGAAGTAACATACGTTTATAAAGAAGTAACTGGTGATGTAGTAGTTCACTATGTTGACACAGAAGGTAACAAAATCGCAGCTGATAAAGACGACCTTAAAGGTGCATCTCTAAGCGAAAAATATGATACTGCTGTTGATAACAAACCAGAAAAAATCACTGCAGAAGACGGAACTGTATACTACATTACAAAAGCTGGTCTTAAAGATGATTCTAAACCAGAAACTGGAAACGTAGTTGAAGGTAAAACTGATGTAACTTACGTTTATGAAAAAGCTGGATCAGTAATCGTTAATTACCAAACAGAAGACGGAACTCCATTAGTAGGAACTGCAGACGGTAAAGATATTGCTTCAGGTGCTAAAGATACTGACAATGGAAAACCAGGTTCTGAATACAACACTGCAGATAACGGAATGAAACCAACTCGTATCACAACTGCAGAAGGAAAAGTATACGAACTAGTCCCAGCATCAACTAAAGGTGATGAAACAGGTACTGTAGAATCAGGTCAAACTAAAGAAGTAACATACATTTATAAAGAAGTAAAAGGTAATGTAGTAGTTCACTATACAGATGAGGCAGGAAACAAAATTGCTGAAGATGCTAAAGATACAACAGATGGATCAATTAGCACACCATATGATACTTCTGATAACGGAATGAAACCAGAACGTATTACGACTCCAGAAGGCAAAGTTTACCAATTAGTACCAACAGCAACTCAAGGTGCTGAAACTGGTAAGGTTACTGAAGGAACTACAGAAGTAACCTATGTTTATAAAGAAGTAACTGGAGATGTAGTCGTTCACTACGTTGATACAGAAGGTAACGTAATTGCGGAAGATAAAGAAGATACGAAAGGTGCTTCTCTAAACGCTAAATACGATACAACTGACAACAAACCAGAGAAAATCGAAAAAGACGGAACTGTTTACTACTTAACAGAAAAAGCTCTTAAAGATGACTCTAAACCAGAAAACGGAGACGTAGTAGAAGGTAAAACAGAAGTAACATACGTTTACGAAAAAGCTGGACAAGTAGTCGTTCATTACACTGACGAAAAAGGTAACACTATTCAAGCAGATGCTGTTGATACAAAAGACGGTAAACCAAACTCAGACTACAACACTGCTGATAACGGAATGAAACCAAACCGTATCACTACTCCAGAAGGTAAAGTATACGAATTAATCCCTCAGTCAACTAAAGGTGATGAAACAGGTAAAGTTAAAGCTGGAGAAACGACAGAAGTAACTTACGTCTACAAAGAAATCACTGGTAATGTCGTCGTTCACTACGTTGATACAGAAGGAAACACACTTGCTGAAGATACGAAAGATGTAGAAAATGGATCACTAAGTGAGAAATATGACACAACTGACAACAAACCAGCTAAACTTGAAAAAGCTGGACAAGTTTACTACTTGACAGCTAAAGAATTGAAAGACGGTTCTAAGCCAGAAAACGGTGCTGTTGTAGAAGGAACTACAGAAATCACTTATGTATACGAAAAAGCAGGAAACGTTCTTGTTCATTACGTAGACGAAGCTGGAAACACTCTTCAAGCAGATGCTGTTGATACAAAAGATGGTCAACCAGGAGCTAAATACGATACTTCTGATAACGATATGAAACCAACTCGTATCACTACTCCAGAAGGAAAAGTATATGAACTCGTACCAGCATCAACTAAAGGTAACGAAACTGGTGATGTTGAAGCAGGTAAGACTACAGAAGTAACATATATCTACAAAGAAGTGAAAGGAAACGTCGTCGTTCACTATGTAGACGAAGCTGGAAACACAATCGCAGAAGACATTAAAGATACGACTGATGGATCTGTAAGCTCAGCATATGACACAAGTGACAACAAACCAGCTACAATCACTACAAAAGATGGTAAAGTATATGTACTTGTACCAACTTCAACTAAGGGTGAAGAGTCTGGTAAAGTAACAGAAGGAACAACAGAAGTTACTTACGTTTATAAAGAAGTAACTGGAGATGTAGTAGTTCACTACGTTGACACAGAAGGTAACGTGATTGCTGAAGATAAAGAAGATACTAAAGGTGCTTCTCTAAACGCTAAATACGATACAACTGACAATAAACCAGCAACAATCGAAAAAGATGGTGTTAAATATTACTTAACAGAAAAAGCTGTTAAAGACGATTCTAAACCTGAAACAGGAGATGTAGTAGAAGGTAAAACTGAAGTAACTTACGTTTACGAAAAAGCAGGACAAGTAGTAGTTCACTATGTAGACGAAGCTGGAAACACAATCCAAACTGACGCTGTTGATACCAAAGACGGTAAACCAGGAGCTGCTTACAACACTACTGATAATGATATGAAACCAACTCGTATTACAACTGCAGAAGGAAGAGTATACGAATTAGTACCAGCATCAACTAAAGGTAACGAAAACGGAAGTGTTGAAGCAGGTAAAACAACAGAAGTAACATATGTGTACAAAGAAATTAAAGGAAACGTAGTCGTTCATTATGTAGACGAAGCGGGTAACACAATCGCAGAAGACGTTAAAGATACTACAGACGGATCAGTAAGCTCAGCATATGACACAACTGACAACAAACCAGCTACAATCACTACGAAAGATGGAAAACTATACGTATTAGTACCAACTTCAACTAAAGGTGATGAAAATGGTAAAGTAACAGAAGGAACAACAGAAGTAACTTACGTTTATAAAGAAGTCAAAGAAGGTACTACAAATGGAGGCTCACTCACTCCATCTCAACCAGGTTCTCCATCAACACCTTCAACAAACCCAACAAGTCCGGTGAAACCGACAGACCCAAGTCAACCAACAACACCGGCTAACCCAGCAACCCCAGCAACCCCAGCTGCCCCAGCTAACCCAGCAACCCCGGTTGCTCCGGCTAATCCAACTAACCCAACAACACCGGCTAACCCAGCAACTCCAACGATGCCATCAGCACCAGTAAATGGTAAAGCACCACAAGCTCCAGTAGCTCCATCAGAAGCTAAAGGACAAGCTGAACTTCCTAATACTGGTACAGAAGACCATGCTAGCCTAGCAGCACTTGGACTTTTAGGTGTCTTGAGCGGATTTGGGCTTGTTGCTCGTAAGAAAAAAGAAGACTAAATTTAATTAGATTTTCTGATAAGAATAAGGAGTAGGATATCATATCCGCTCCTTTTTCTATGTAAATATGAGGTAATTTTTAATCTTTTTTGAAAGTTGTTAATCATATTTCTGAAGCTATTAATTATCTTTGCTTTTTTATATATCAACATCGATTAAAATATCGAATTGCTTGACATAGTGAATAGATAGAGTTATTATACAATAGGTGAAGTCAGGGATTTTCTTAGTATCTATTTAAGGATTTTACTGACTTTTCTTGGTGTAAATAAAAATATAAGAAAAGGAGTAGTAATGTACTCACGAATAAAAAAATATCATGGACAAAAGGTTCAACGATTTTCAATCCGAAAGTATAGTTTCGGTGCAGCATCGGTAGCGATTGCTGCGCTTATGATGTTTGGAGGTGGAGCCACTGCAAAAGCTGACACTATTCAAGGAAACGATGCAAGAACGAGCTCAAATTTGTCTAATCAACAGTCATCGCCATCTCAAGAAAACCTAAATCACGAAGAGAATGTTGCGAGCTCTGATGCTAAGGGAAAAGAAATTCCTTCTAAAGATCCAGTTTCTAAACCAGTAGTAACTTCAGCTGAAGCTTTAGTTAATGAAGATAGGGTAGCACCAGAAAATATTGCAAAGGTAGACTTCAGTAAGTTATCAGAAGCGATTTCACGTATTCAATCAGCTATCGATAAAGTTGAAATTAGTAATAAAACATCAAAAACTATTGAGGATGCAAAGGCAGCACTATTAGAAGCTCAAGCTTTATCAGCAAATGATAAAGCAACTCAGGCAGAGGTAGATAAAACTGTTGCAAGATTAGGAGAAAAGGCTTTTGTAATTGAGAGCATGCCAAAAGTGTCTCCTGCTGTAGAAGATAAATCAGAAACAGAAGCTAAAGTAGAAAAAACAAATAAAAACCAAGATCCACGAAACGGAAAAGCAATTCCTGGTAAAGGGGAAAGTGGGTTTAGAGCGACTCCTACTGGTGTAGGAGAACAAGCAGCAGAAGGTCCTACTAGTAATAATAAAAGAGGGGTAGGAGCTAACCCAGTAGATAACGTTATTTCAAGTTTGAAAAATCAATTTGGAGATATTGATTTTAATACTCCAGATGTTGAAACAAAATCTGCTACTGTTGAAAATCAATATTCAAGAAATAGTACTAGTTCTCCAAATCCAGCTCCAGTAAAACTTGGTAAAATTACTTATAATTGGAAAGAAAAGAGAATTGAAAATGAAATTGATGGATGGAAAATAGAAGGGACAAATAATTATGTAACAGCGATTAAACCAGAAGCTCCAACAGAAGTTGCAGCGGATAGACCTGCTGGATTTGATCCGAAACCATCTAAAGTTTACGATAATAATGGAAGTATTGACAGACAATACAATGATACTCCTGTTCCAGGAAATCCATTAGCACCTAATAAAGCTAATCAAAACTATGCAAATGGTGTTAACTACTCAAGTGTACCTGGTGTTCCTTTAAATAATGCAGCACATTCAGCTGTAGGGAAAGATTATTATATTCAATTAAATAAGAAAGGTACACAAATTTCGAAAGAATTTAATGTTAATCCGAACTCTAGATTATACCTAAGTGTTCTAACAGGTGGTGCCTATGGGAATATGGGTACTGCTGGTACTGGTGAAAAAGTAGAAATTACAGTTAGAGATGCAGATACAGGTGAAGTTTTAACAACACTGAAAGATGCGAATAATAATAGTGAAACAACACACGTTTCAACTCCGTATGGTGATGGAGGGAATGGTAATGGTTTCGGATTCTGGAGAACGATTATCAATACTCCAAATACTACTAAGAAAATTAAAGTAACCATTAAAGCATTAGAGGATGGTCCCGCATTTAATAAAACTTATCCAGTAAAAGGAAAAACAGAAATTGAAGATGGATACTTTGTTGGTGGAGTTAACTTAACTGTTGGTGCTGCTTTAGAAATGACGACAGATGTTGTTCGTAATAATACCACGTCCGCTTATGGAGAAGATACTCTCTATAAAGACAAAGAATCAGGTCAATTAAAAGTTACTGTGAAAAACGTTGGTGGGTTACCAACGTACGGCGCTTATGAATACACAATTAAAATTCCTGAAGGTGTAGAATTAAAAGATTCAGTTAAAAAAGCGAATGCATGGAATTGGCCTGGTCCTTACCAAGTGGTATCATATGATGAAACAACTAGAACACTTAGATTGAAATTCAATGCGGGGGATTCAGACCCAGCAAAGAATGGGACAAGAACATTCGGTATTGATTTTACAACGGCAAAAAATTTCAAAGGGACAGCTACTTTCAAGGTAACTGCAGAAATTAAAGAAGGATTTACAGATTTACAAGGAAACAGGGTATTAGAAAATACAGGTGTTGTAAATCCAAATAGTCCATATAGAAATACATTCAATGCTCTAGGAAATACAGACAATCCAGATTACTACTACAATAAAACTATTTATATTGATACAGTTAAGCCACAAGCTCCAACAGTAGAAGCAGTGCATACAGACAGTATTACTGGGGAAAAAACTGACAAGAACCAACCAAAAGAATTATTAATTTCTGTACCTGCGGAGAAAGATCCTAACTTAACAGACGAATCTAGAGAAAAACAAGATATTGCAGCTAACGATAAAAATAATGGTACAAATCGAGTTCCTGATACTGAAGTAGACAATATTAAAAAAGCTATCGGTGGATTAACTTCAATGAAAGTTACGTTACCAAATAGTAAAACCCCAATTACACTAAACAAAAAAGAAGATGGTTGGTATATTGGTACTACAAAAGTTGAAGAACGTGATGGTAAATTAGTTGTTCCAGTTCCAAAAGGAACAGATTTGACAGAAGCGAATGAGACAACAAATCCTGACAAACGTATCAAAGTTACTGTGCTTGATAAAGCAGGTAACGAATCAGATCCAGCTTATGCTAATGTTCTAAACGAAGCTCCAACAGTAGCAGTTGAGAAAAAAGATTTATATGTTTATAAAACTAAAGAAGCTGACAAATGGAACAATGATAAAGTTCTAGAAAAAGCGAAACCATCTGCAACTGACTTAGAAGATGATCGTGATGGTGTTGATTCTACTAAACCAACAATCGCAGTAAGTGATGCAGGTAATCTAGATACAACTAAAGTTGGCGATTACACTGTAAAAGTTCAATCAACTGATAGTGAAGGTAAGAAATCAACTGAAACAAATGTCACTGTTCATGTCTTAGACTTAATTAAAGTAGACCCAACAGTAACAACTGATCCAACAAATCCAAGCACAACAGCTCCAGTATCTCCAAAAACAGCAGATACACCTGTAAAAGAAGGAGATGAAAATCTTGGTAAATATCCAGCAGGAGTTACTCGTGAGGACTTAGTTAAAGAAGTTACACGTACAATTAAGTATCTAAAAGAAGAAGATGCAAACAAAGATAATGCTACTCCTTTATATGCTGAAAAGGTGCAAAAAGTAACTTACAAACGTACAGCAACAGTTAATCCTGAAACAAAAGAAGTAACTTACTCTGATTGGGAAGTTTACAATGAAGCGGATAAACTAACTGATGCTAAAGCAGATGGTACTAATGGTAAGTATAACTCAGTTGAATCTCCAGTTATTAATAATTATTTATTAGTGGATAATGCGGATAAACTTGTTCCAGAAAAAGATGCTCCTAAGCCAGCACAAAATGGAACAGCAACTTCTGAAGTGAAGAAAGTTCTTTATAAAGAAATTGGTTCATTTGTACCAAACTATCCAGCAGGTAAGAAACCACAAGGAGCGCCAGATAAGATTTCTTATCCAAATAACCCGAATGATCCAACGGTTCCAGGTGATTTTAGCACGATAACAATTCCATATATCCCAGGTTATACTCCAGTATATAATGGACAAGAATTAACACCGAAAAATCCAAATGATCCAACTCAAGGCTATAAAGTTCCAGATGGATTTACACCAACGGATAAATTTGGGGAATCACCAATTACATATACACCTTCTACTCAAACAGCTAAAGTAGTGATTGAGAAGAAAGTCGATGGAGCTGCAAATGAAGTGGTTTCTAGCTTTGATTTAACAGGTAAATCTGGTTCAGAATTACCAGCAAGTACAGATATTGATAATAAAATCAAAGAACTTAAGAATCAAGGTTATGAAGTAGAAAGTGATGACTATAATACTCAGGATAATCATCACCCAACATTTGATGACAAGGAAGATATCAATGCACAAGATGGTACACCAGCACCTTCTCAAACATTCAAAATTGTGGTTAAACCTAGAATCATTGAAGTACCTTCATCAACACCACATGAAAAAGATAGTCCAGTAGATCCAAATGGAGATACCCCAGAACTTAAATGGCCTGAGGGATTAGCTGAATCTGACTTGAATACAACAGCTAAACGTGTGATTTCATATGTGAAGAAAGACTCAGATACAGCAGCTGAAGAAAAAGCTAAGGATGATACTGTTCAAACGGTGCCATTCACAAGAAAAGCAACCGTTAATCTTGTCACAAAAGAAGTAAGCTATACTGATTGGGAAAGTCCAAATAAAACATGGGATAAAGTTGGGGTAGATGTCCTACCTGGATATATTGCAGATAAAAAAGAAATTCCAGCGAAAGAAGCAGTAACTCCTGCAAAAGATACAAAAGTAATCCCTGATGAAACGGATAAAGTTACTTATACGAAGATTGGAAGCTGGATTCCTGTTGATCCAACCACTGGTAAGGATGGAGATCCGATTCCATTCCCTAACGATCCAAATGATCCAACCAAGACTGGTGAAGTTACACAAATTATTCCTCATAAAGATGGATATACTCCAAAAGATGGAAATGGAACACCATTAGAACCGGTAAATCCTGCTAAACCAGAAGAAGGATATAAACCACCAAAAATTACGGATCCAAAAACAAATATCAAGATTACTTATGATAAAGACGATCAAAAAGCAAAAGTAAAATTTGTTTCAGTAGATGATGAAGGTGTTGAAACACCATTAGATACGAAATATAATATTGATGATCTTACTGGTAAATCAGGAGATAAAATTCCAGAAGAAAAAGTTCAAGCACGTGTTGATGTTTTGAAATCTATGGGATATGATGTTGTAGATAATCCATTTGATCAGGATCCAACGTTTGATACTAAGAAAGAAATAGATCAAGAGTTTACAATTAAAGTGAAACCACAAGTTTCAACTGCAAAACCTGTTTATGTAGTAGAAGGAGATAAACCATCTTCAGAAAAATTAAAAGATGCTGTTACTACTAAAGGAAATGAGAAAACAGTAGATGAAACTAAACTTCCTGATACAACTGATAAAGTTGAGGATGACACATTAACAGCTCCTGTGACAGTGACATACGGTTCAGGGGATAATAAACGTGAAGAAACTGTTAATGTACCGATTAAAGTTGTTGAAGGATATCCTCAAATTGTTCCAGTAAGTGCAGACAAGAAACAACCGTCTCCAGAAGATAATATTGACCCAGCAGACTATCCAGATGATGCTACATATGAGTACAAAGAAGAAGTTGATACAACAACACCTGGAGATAAGAAAGTAACTGTAGTGGTTAAACAGGGGGATAAAGTACTTGTAGAAGTACCTGCAACTGTTCGTGTAGTTGATAGCACTCCACAATTTGTTGTAGCTGATAAATCCAAACCACAACCAGATGCTAAATCAAGTATCACTCCAGAAGAATATCCAGAGGGAACAACCTTTGAGTATAAAGAACCGGTTGATACAACAACAGCGGGTGAAAAAGATGTAGTCGTTGTAGCGAAATTAGATGGAGATACTTTAGTAGAAGTACCAGCTAAAGTAGTGGTAGTAAGCCCTGAGACACAATATGTATTTGAAGACCCTGCCAAACCACAACCAGATGCAAGTGAAAGTATTAACCCTGAGCAATATCCAGAAGGAACAACCTTTGAGTATAAAGAATCAGTTGACACAACAACACCTGGAGATAAGAAAGTAACAGTAGTTGCGAAAGATGGTGAAGATAAACTTGTAGAAGTCCCTACGGTTGTTAAAGTATTACCAGTTGTTAAACCAACGGGAGTAACAGTACTTAAAGATAGTACAGATTTAGAAACAATGGTTAAAGCTAAAGCTGAAGAAGTAGTTGCAGCATTACCAAAAGATAAACTTCCTGAAGGTGTGACGGTAAAAGTTAAAGAAGTTAAATCAGGAACTACACCAACAACAGCTGAAGTGACTGAAACAGGTAAACCAAAACCTGCAACAGTTGTTATTGAATATACTGATGAAAAAGGAAACGTTATTGGTACTAAAGAAGTAGAAGTTCCTGTAACAGTAGTTGGATCAACAACTAAACGAGTAGTCGTGTTTGAAGGTGATAAACCAACGAAAGCTGAAGATGCCGTAACACCAGGACAAGGCGGGACAGTTGGTAAACCAACAACATTACCAGAAACAACTGGAAAAGCAGGAACTACAGATGTAACAGTCGAAGTTCCAGTAACTTACGAAGGAATTAAAGATCCAGAACAAGTGAAAGTTCCAGTGACAGTATTGCCAGTTGCTAAAGGTGAAGTAACAGTACCAAAAGGTGAAACTACAGATAAAGTTAAAGAAGTAGCTAAAGCTAAAGCGGAAGAAGTAGCAAACTCAGCAGATTTCAAAGCTAAATTACCAGATGGTGCCAAAGATGTAGAAGTTGGAGCGATTACAGAAGAAGTGCTTGCAACCATTACATCGGAAGCAGGAACAAACAAAGGAACTGTAAAAGTCCCAGTAACCTATACAGTAGATGGCGTTAAGTATACAAAAGATGCAGAAATTACTGTAAATGTCGTTGGTTCAAATGCTGATCAAGTATACGTTGTTGAAGGCGACAAACCTGAAATAGCTAAAGTAAAAGATGCAGTAACACCAGGACAAGGTGGAACAGTACAAGATCCAACAGAAGCTGATTTACCAGATACAAAGGATAAAGTTGGAGCAACCGATGTAACAGTACCAACTAAAGTTAAGTATGCAAATGGTGAAGAGACAGTAAAAGTCCCAGTGACAGTATTACCAAAAGTAACCCCAGAAGGTGTAACAGTTCTTAAAGATAGTGATAAGCAAGAACTAGAAAAAGCTATTAAAGAACAGGCTGAAAAAGCAGCTAATAACGTGAAGGGGCTTCCATCAGGAGTTACTGTAACAGTTACAGAAGTTAAAACAGGAACAGTACCACCTACAGCAACAGTTGGTGTACAAATCCCAGCGACAGTAGTGGTAGAGTATGTGAAAGATGGTAAAGTAGTTGCGACTAAAGAGGTACCTGTACCTGTTAACGTAGTAGAAGTTGTTCCAGTCTCAATAGAGACACCAGTCACACCTACCCCATTAACACCAGAGGATTACACAAAAGGCATCAAGATTCCAGAAGGTGGCAAGGTCACAAATGTTGAAAACATTCCAGACTTAACAACACCAGGTAAGAAAGATCCAGTTAAAGTCACGGTTGAATTACCAAATGGTAAAGTAGTCACAGTAGAGGTTCCAGTAACTGTAACACCTGTTAAGGAAATTGAAACACCAGTTACGAATACACCGTTAACGCCAGAGGATTACACAAAAGGCATCAAGATTCCAGAAGGTGGCAAGGTCACAAATGTTGAAAACATTCCAGACTTGACAACACCAGGTAAGAAAGATCCAGTTAAAGTCACGGTTGAATTACCAAATGGAAAAGTGATTACAGTAGAAGTCCCAGTTAATGTAACACCTGTTAAAGAGATTGAGACACCAGTCACATCTACCCCATTAACACCAGAGGATTACACAAAAGGCATCACCATTCCAGAAGGTGGTAAGGTCACAAATGTTGAAAACATTCCAGACTTAACAACACCAGGTAAGAAAGATCCAGTTAAAGTCACGGTTGAATTACCAAATGGAAAAGTGATTACAGTAGAAGTCCCAGTTAATGTAACACCTGTTAAAGAGATTGAGACACCAGTCACATCTACCCCATTAACACCAGAGGATTACACAAAAGGCATCACCATTCCAGAAGGTGGTAAGGTCACAAATGTTGAAAACATTCCAGACTTGACAACACCAGGTAAGAAAGATCCAGTTAAGGTAACGGTTGAATTACCAAATGGCAAAGTGATTACAGTAGAAGTTCCGGTTAATGTAACGCCTGTCAAAGAGATTGAAACTCCAGTAACTANGACCCCATTAACACCAGAGGATTACACAAAAGGCATCAAGATTCCAGAAGGTGGCAAGGTCACAAATGTTGAAAACATTCCAGACTTGACAACACCAGGTAAGAAGGATCCAGTTAAAGTAACGGTAGAATTACCAAATGGAAAAGTGATTACAGTAGAAGTTCCGGTTAATGTAACACCTGTTAAGGAAATTGAAACTCCAGTTACGAAAACTCCATTAACCCCAGAGGATTACACAAAAGGAATCAAGATTCCAGAAGGTGGCAAGGTCACAAATGTTGAAAATATTCCAGACTTGACAACTCCAGGTAAGAAGGATCCAGTTAAAGTAACGGTAGAATTACCAAATGGCAAAGTGATTACAGTAGAAGTCCCAGTAGCAGTCACACCAAAGGCGACTCCAGCTCCAAGAGAAACGGTTAAAACTACCCCAATCGTAGTAGAGGTTGGAACTCCAATTGGCAAAGATGATGTTAAGAAACATGTTGAGTTACCAAAAGGTGCCGAAATCGTAGAAGTTGGAGAAATCCCAGCAACTGATACGGCAGGACAAAAACCAAGTGTTAAAGTAAAAGTGAAACTACCATCAGGAGAAATCGTAGAGGTAGAAGTCCCAGTAACAGTCATACCTAAGCATGTTGAACCATCAACTCCAAATCAACCAGCTTCTCAACCATCAACACCTAAAAATGTTGAAGTTCAAAAAGAATTGCCTAACACAGGTACAGAAGCCGACTCTAGCTTAGCAGCACTTGGACTTTTAGGTGTCTTGAGTGGATTTGGACTTGTTGCTCGCAAGAAAAAAGAAGACTAATTCTAATTAGATTTTCTGATAAGAATAAGGAGTAGGATATCATATCCGCTCCTTTTCTTTTTGGGATTGAGATGAGAGTTATCATAGCATTGGTTAAAAATTTTCGGTGGTTTTATTGTCAATTCTCTGTAGATTTTCTCGTTCTAATCCCATATAGACAAGATTACAGAATCATGATCTATAAGTTGTCTGGCTTGACTTTCTTGATGGAAATTATATAATAGTTGTAATAAAAAGAATTACAATTAAAAAAAGAGGACCATTTATGACCTATGAATACAAGAGCCACATTTATTTGGCAGAGGCAGTTTTGAATGTAAAGGATTTGGCAAGTCAAACAGCCTTTTATCAGCAAGTGCTTGGTTTAGAAATCTTATCTCAAACTGAGACAGAGTCCATTCTAGGACTTGGTGGAAAAGCCTTGGTACAGCTGATTCAAGCACAAGAGAGCGGTGAAGTAAGGGAACATTATGGTCTTTACCATCTGGCTATTCTCTTGCCGACACGAAAGGCTTTGGCTGATGTCTTGAAACACCTGACAGATTTACAGATTCCTCTTGTCGGCGGTGCAGACCATGGTTACAGTGAAGCTATTTACTTGGAAGATTTGGAGGGAAATGGCATTGAACTCTATCGAGATAAGCCAGTTTCCACATGGGATATTCGAGAAGATGGACGTATTATCGGGGTCACTGAGGCCCTTGCGGCACAGGCTATCTATGAGTTAGGGGAAAGAGTAGAGCCCTTTACTTTAGCCGAGGGTACGAGAATGGGGCATATCCATCTTTCCGTCAAGGATAGTCGAAAGTCCAGCCAGTTTTATCAAAAGGTGTTAGGGTTAGAGGATAAATTCAGTGTGCCTAGCGCTAGTTGGATTGCAGCTGGGGACTATCATCATCATTTGGCAGTCAACGAATGGGGAGGAAAAAATCTGGCTCCGCGTAAGCAAGACTTGCCAGGTTTGGCCTACTATGTCATCGAAGTCGCACATAAAGAAGAACTGTTAACGATTGCCCAGCGAGCACAAGAAGTTGATGCACCAGTTAAGTGGCTGACATCGAGCCAGCTGGAAATCACAGACCCAGATGGAATCGTGACCCGTATTCGTTTAGACAGGATATGATGACAATCAGAGGATTAATTGTAGAAAGTGCTCCCTATTCTAGTCAGATACGTAGAAATTTTGATATGATAGTAGGGAACAAGGAGAAGAATACAATGATCAGCGAATACCAGAAAATGGTAGCAGGAGAGGTTTACCGTCCATCGGACCCAGAATTGCGGGCCTTGGCTCAGGCTTCTCGCCAAAAACAGTCTGCCTTTAACAAGGAAGAAGATCCCTTGAAGGGAGTCGAAATCATCAAGGATTGGTTTGGGTCAACCGGGCAAAATCTTTATGTCAATCCACGCCTGGTGGTCGATTATGGGGTCAATATCCATCTAGGGGAAAACTTTTATTCTAATTGGAACTTGACCATGCTGGATGTTTGTCCGATTCGCATCGGGGACAATGCTATGATTGGTCCCAACTGTCAGTTCTTGACTCCCCTCCATCCATTGGACCCGCAGGAACGTAATTCAGGTGTGGAATACGGCAAGCCTATTACTATCGGAGATAATTTCTGGGCTGGAGGAGGTGTCATTGTCCTTCCTGGAGTGATACTGGGCAATAATGTTGTTGCAGGAGCAGGGGCAGTAATTACCAAATCTTTTGGTGATAATGTTGTCCTAGCTGGCAATCCTGCGCGCGTGATTAAGGAGATACCTGTGAAATAGAAGTAGAAGAGGCTGGGAAAAACTTAATTTCAAGAAAAATGAAGTAAATCTTTCAACAATAAAACGCATAATATCAAGGTTGTTCTGTACTGACCCCAAAAAGTTAGACAATTAATTTATCCAAAGGATTTAGTTCTGTATTGTACAGGACTGAGTCCTTTTAGTTTTACCTTAATTCGTTTATTGTTGTAGTAATCAATATAGTCAACAATGGCTTGTTCCAATTGATTAAGTGATTTAAAGGTTTTCTCATAACCATAAAACATCTCCGATTTCAGAATGCCAAAGAAAGATTCCATCATACCGTTGTCTGGACTGTTACCTTTACGTGACATGGATGCTTGAATTCCCTTACTCTCTAGGAACTGATGATAAAAATCGTGTTGATATTGCCAGCCTTGGTCACTATGGAGAATTGTATTTTCGTAGTGCTTCTCTGTGAATGCCTGTTCCAACATTGTTTTTACTTGTTCTAAGTTGGGTGAAGTTGAAAGATTATAGGCGATAATTTCACTATTAAAGCCATCTAAAACTGGTGATAAGTAAAGCTTTTGAGCACTTGCTGGAATGGAAAATTCTGTCACGTCTGTGTAGCACTTTTCTATTGGTTTGGCTGCTTCAAATTGGCGTTGAATGAGGTTATCTGCTTTCTTGCCAACGTCTCCTTTATGAGAAGAATATTTTCGTTTCTGTCGCATTTTAGCTTGTAAATTGAGTACTTTCATCAAGCGTTGAACTCTTTTCTGATTTACCAGATAACCACGATTTCTTAGTTCTAAATGAACCCGACGATAACCATAATTTCCCTTGTGTTCGATAAAAATGGATTGAATTTCAGCTTTAAGTTCTTGGTCCTTATCTGGTTTATCTAGCTGTTTCAAGTGATAGTAGTAGGTTGAACGAGCTAGTTTAATGGCTTTTAGAAGAATATCTAACGAAAACTCAGTCATTAATTCTTGAACAATTTCTGTCTTTCTTCTTTCTCTTTTTCCTCCTTCAATCGGAGTTCTCTTAACTTTTTTAGGACGGCATTCTCCGCTCTCAGATACTCATTTTCTGCTTGAAGACGTTCTAATTCTGTCCTCTCTTCAGGTCTCGTTTTTGGCTTACGTCCCATTTTAGGTGCTCTCCCTCTTGTTTTCTCAACAATAGTATACCCGTTTTTCTTGTATTGTGCTAGCCAATTAAGAAGTATCGTACGACTCGGGAGGCCGTATTCAAGAGAAACTCTATCTTTAGTCCAGCATTCATGTAAGACTTTATGAATCATTTCTTGTTTTAAATCAGGAGAATAGTAACGATTTTTTCCTTTTTTGACGAACTCTATTCCGTAACGATCAATCAATTTAATCATGTACCTAATATTAGAATTGTTTATCCCAAATTTATTTGAAAGCTTCTCTATGCTATATCCTTGTTTTCTAAGTTCATAGATTTGAACTTTATCATCATAAGTTAATTTCATAATAAAAACACCCCAAAAGTTAGATTTTTTCTGTCTAACTTTTGGGGTGCAGTTCATTCATTACCTGATATTATGCGTTTTTCTGATTTCAAAGACTTTTTACTCAGCCTATTTTTGTAGATTTGATACTTGAAGTCACTCTTCTTGATCATTATGGAATTGCTCCATCCAGTTGAGTAGTTTAGATGGTGGTGTTTTTCTAACATAAAAAATTCATAATGGATAGCGAAATAGATATGACGACACTTTGAGATATTGTCATAAATCTTTTTTATGGTCACAATAGAAAATATATATTAGTCAAGTTAGAAGATTCGTAGTAGAATAATTAGCAAATAAAAGCAAAGGGGTTATTTTATGAAATTAGTTAATTTATGGTCAAAACTTTCACTCGGTTTGCAATTATTGCTAGCTTTGATTTTAGGTGTTGTTTTTGCAGTAATCTGGCCACAATTTGCAGGTTTTTATCAATTTTTAGGACAAGCATTTATTAAATTGGTGAACATGGTCATTATTCCACTAATATTCCCAATTATAGTAGTTGCAGTGGCTAGTGTCATTGGAAAAAAATCGTTTGGTAAAATTTTAACGAAGACCTTACTCTACTTTTTCGCTGTTACAACTACAATCACTTTGTTATTTGTATTCTCTAGTTACTATTTGGGATTTGGTCAAGGTGTGAATATTGGTCAAACTGGAGCTAATATCGACGGGATAGCTAATAATGTCCAATTGAGTGAGTTTTTACTTGGTTTTATTCCATCAAATATTGTGAAGTCAATTTCAGAAGGCTCTCTTCTTCCAATTATTGTTTTTGCTATATTTCTTGGTTATGGAATTGGTAGCTTGAAGAATGATAAAACCCAAAAAATTCTTGAAGGTTTCCAAATCTGGATTGAAGCTATTTATAAAATTGTAACTGTTATTGTAAAATTATCTCCTGTCGGAATCTTTGGATTTATTGCAAAAGATGTCGCTAGTACAGGGATTGATAAGTTAGTTGGACTTGGTCAATTTGTTATCGGAACTTATTTGGCTTATGGAGTTCTCATTTTAGTTGTTTTCCCTCTGATTGCCTCTATCTTTAAAGTTCCATATTTGACTGCTTTTCGTGAAAATTGGAGCCTCTTGACTCTAGCATTTATTTCAGGTAGTTCGAGTGTTGTGTTACCGTCCCTATTAAAGGATTTAAAAAAACAGGGACATGATGAGAATACGATTGATTTGGTTGTTCCTTTAGGATATACCTTTAATCTAGAAGGAGCAGCTGTCTATTTTTCAGTAGCCACTATTTTTATCGCACATGCCTACGGTATCCAATTTTCATTATCAAGTCTCTTATTTACAGTTTTACTTTTGACCTTAATTGGGAAAACTGCAGCGACTGTTCCATCAGGAGCTATCGTAGTTTTGTTGGCAGCAGCACCCCAGCTTGGATTGCCAGTAGAAGGAGTAGCCTTGATTTTTGCAGTTGATTTCTTTGTGAATGCTGGCCGTACAATGATCAATGTTTTGGGTCAAATCTTAACAGTCAGTGTCATTGAAAAAACAGAAGGTTATAGTTTAGAGGAAGACAAGCAACATCAATTGTCAGTTAATTTTTCTTAAAGGAGATAGGACTTATGAGTAACGCAAAAGTTTATGTGATTCATGAAAATATTGAATGGACACAGCATTTAGTAAAATGGTTAGAAAAAATACAAGTACCTTATGAATTATGGGATTTATCGAGTGGGATATTAGATCTTCAAAGCCCACCTCCAAAAGGAATTTTTTATAATAGGATGTCCGCATCTTCTCATACGAGAGGGCATCGCTATGCACCAGAGTTTACGGAGCAGGTGCTTACGTGGCTAGAGGCTCATGGACGTAAAGTAGTTAATGGAACGGGAGCCATCAATCTAGAAATCAGTAAGGTGAAACAATATTTGAAATTAAATGAATCTGGTATCGAGACTCCAGCAACAGTTGCTGTTTTGGGCCCAGAAAATATCATTGAAGCAGCAAGAAAATTGAATATCTATCCTTTGATTACCAAGCATAATAGAGCAGGAAAGGGATTAGGAGTGCAACTTTTCCAAAATGAAGAAGAACTAGAAGCATATATTAATAGTTCTGCTTTTGAACCTTCAGTAGATGGTATTACCTTGTTGCAGGCTTATATTAAACCAAGTGATGGTCGTATCCGTCGTTCAGAGTTTATCAATCAGAAGTTCCTTTATACTGTTTCAATTGATTCTTCAGATGGTTTCCAACTTTGTCCAGCAGATGGTTGTCAAATCGGTAAGAGACCAGAACAACTGGAAACTTCTGAAAAATTCCAAATTACAGAACCTCTACCAGAATCTCAAAAAGAAGCTTATGAAGCCTTCCTTAAAAATGCTCATATTGATGTGGCAGCTATAGAATGGGTTCAATCAGAAAGCGGAGATATTTATGTGTATGATGTAAATACCAATACAAACTATAATCCTACAGCGGAACAGAATGCTGACATCTTTGCTCATCAACATCTAGCTGAATATTTAAAGAGGGAGTTAGAAGCTCTTTATAGTGAATGATCATCTTGGAAGTTGATCTTTTAAAAATTTGATAATAACTTCCGGATAAAGTAAGACATAAATACTTTTCTTTCAAGGTAACAGTTATCAACAACAACTACTAATATATAACGTCCCCTCTGAAGATTTTAATTACAGAGGGGCTACGTTTGTGATGTTTACTCTAATTCCTTATGATTTATGAAATCACTTAGTGTTGAGAATTCCAAGAATACTGAGATTTTTTCTCCTCAGTTCATCAACCCCCTACTTGACACTCGGTCAGCTTTTGATACAATAGTACAAAATTAGAGGAGGTGGGTTATGATTCAGAAACATGCGATTCCTATTTTAGAGTTCGATGATAATCCTCAGGCGGTTATCATGCCTAATCACGAGGGGCTGGATTTGCACTTGCCTAAGAAGTGTGTCTATGCTTTTTTAGGTGAGGAGATTGATCGCTATGCGAGGGAAGTAGGGGCGAACTGTGTCGGCGAATTCGTTTCTGCCACCAAGACCTATCCAGTCTATGTCGTGAACTACAAAGGCGAGGAGATCTGTCTGGCTCAGGCACCTGTCGGCTCAGCTCCAGCAGCCCAGTTTATGGATTGGTTGATTGGATATGGTGTGGAGCAGATTATATCTACAGGTACCTGTGGTGTGCTGGCTGATACAGAAGAAAATGCCTTTTTAGTCCCTGTGCGCGCTCTGCGAGATGAAGGAGCTAGTTATCACTATGTGGCACCTTCTCGTTATATGGAAATTCAGCCAGAGGCTATTGCTGCTATTGAGCAAGTTTTGGATGCCAGAGGGATTTCTTATGAAGAAGTTATGACCTGGACGACAGATGGTTTTTACCGAGAAACGGATGAAAAGGTGGCTTATCGCAAGGAAGAAGGCTGTGCTGTTGTGGAGATGGAGTGTTCTGCGCTTGCGGCAGTAGCCCAACTGCGTGGGGTTCTCTGGGGAGAATTGTTGTTCACAGCTGATTCCTTAGCAGACTTGGACCAGTACGATAGTCGTGACTGGGGTTCAGAAGCTTTTGAGAAGGCCTTGGAACTCTGCCTTGAGATAGCCTTTCAGATATAGCTACTCTCCTACTTTTTATGGTACAATGGATGTATGTTATTCAAATTATTTGTGAAAAAAATTGAAAGAGCCTTGGGTGGACTTTCACCAGCTCGTCGGATTTTTTTAAGTTTCGCTGGAGTTATTTTTATAGGCTCTCTTCTTTTGAGTTTGCCTTTTGTTCAGGCAAGTGGTTCGCAGGCCACTTATTTTGACCATCTTTTTACGACGGTGTCTATGGTCTGTGTAACCGGCCTTTCTACGCAACCGGTAGCTACTACCTATAATGTCTGGGGGCAGTTGATTTGTATGCTCTTGATACAGATTGGTGGCTTAGGTCTCATGACTTTTATCGGGGTCTTTTATATTCAGGGGAAGCAAAAGCTCAGTCTTCGCAGTCGTGAAACTATTCAGGAAAGCTTTAGTTACGGGGAGACTCGGTCGCTGAAGGCCTTTATGCGGTCTATCTTTTTGACAACTTTTCTGGTGGAGGGCTTGGGTGCCTTCCTACTAAGTTTTCGTTTTATTCCTGAGTTTGGCTGGGGACGAGGCATTTTTACCTCTATCTTTTTAGCCATTTCAGCCTTTTGTAATGCTGGTTTTGATAATTTCGGCAGTAGCAGTTTAGTGGCTTTTCAGACGGATCCCTTGATCAATCTGGTCATTGCTAGCTTGATTATCACAGGTGGTCTTGGCTTTATGGTCTGGTTTGACTTAGCAACCCAGTTTAACAAGAAGAAAAAACGCCGTCTACGTTTCCACACCAAGCTGGTTCTCTTCTTGACTGCAGGGATCTTGCTGTTTGGGACAGTATCCACACTCTTTACGGAGTGGAACAATCCAGGAACGATTGGCAATCTCAGTGTTCCAGAGAAAGTGCTGGTTAGTTTTTTCCAAACTGTAAGCATGAGAACAGCTGGTTTTGCTTCTATTGATTACACCCAAGCTCGGCCTGTGACCTTGTTTATCTATATCCTACAGATGTTTCTGGGTGGAGCGCCTGGAGGGACGGCTGGGGGGCTCAAGATTACGACTTTCTTTGTCTTATTGGTCTTTGCGCGTAGTGAATTGCTAGGCTTGCCTCATGCCAATGTTGCGCAGAGAACCATTGAGGCTCGAACAGTCCAAAAGTCCTTTAGTGTCTTCATTATCTTTTTGATGACCTTCTTGTTGGGCTTGATGTTGTTGGGAATTACAGCAGAAGGAACACCGCGATTTATCTACCTCATGTTTGAGACCATTTCAGCTCTTGCGACAGTTGGGGTAACGGCAAATCTGACGCCAGAATTGGGCAAGCTAGCTCTTAGCATTATCATGGTGCTCATGTTTATTGGCCGTATCGGTCCCTTGACCTTGCTGGTTAGTCTAGCGGATTACCAGCCTGATAAGAAAGATTTGATTCAGTATATGAAAGCAGATATTAGTATTGGATAAGAAAGGAAGAATGATGTCAGATCGTACGATTGGAATTTTAGGTTTGGGGATTTTCGGGAGTAGTGTCCTGATGGCCCTTGCCAAGCAAGATATGAATATCATTGCCATTGACGACCACGCCGAGCGTATCAATCAATTTGAGCCAGTTTTGGCGCGTGGAGTTGTTGGCGATATTACAGACGAGGAATTGCTCAGAACTGCAGGAATTGATACCTGTGATACGGTTGTAGTGGCAACAGGGGAAAATCTGGAGTCGAGTGTGCTTGCGGTTATGCATTGTAAGAATCTAGGGGTACCAAGGGTTATTGTCAAGGTCAAAAGCCAGACAGCTAAGAAGGTGCTAGAAAAAATCGGTGCTGACTCGGTGATTTCACCTGAGTATGAAATGGGGCAGTCTCTAGCGCAGACCATTCTCTTTCATAACAATGTTGATGTCTTTCAGCTGGATAAAAATGTGTCTATTGTGGAGATGAAAATTCCGAGTGTTTGGGCAGGTCAAAGCCTGAGTCAGCTAGATTTACGTGGCAAATATAACCTCAATGTCCTAGGATTTCGTGAACAGGAAAATTCCCCCTTGGATGTCGAGTTTGGCCCTAATGATCTCTTGAGGGCAGATGCCTATATCTTGGCGGTCATTAACAACCAGTATCTAGATGACTTGGCAGAATTAAATTCGTAAGGAGGGAGCACCCCTCTTTTTTGATGTCCTAGATAGCAAATAGAGAGAGACCTGTATTCCAATTGAGACTAGAACCCCTTGTATTCTAGTAAAAGTCCTTCAAAAACTGGACTTTATGGTAAAATAGGAAGAAGTGATAAGAGAGAAAGAAGAAATCAGTCCCCTAAAGGAGTAGATTATGAAGTTATTGTCTATCGCCATCCCTAGCTATAATGCCGCTGCCTATCTTCATTACTGTGTGGAGTCGCTAGTGATTGGTGGTGAGCAAGTTGAGATTTTGATTATCAATGATGGGTCTCAGGACCAGACTCAGGAAATCGCTGAGCGTTTAGCCAGCAAGTATCCTAATATCGTGAGAGCCATCTATCAGGAAAACAAAGGCCATGGGGGTGCTGTCAATCGTGGCTTGGTAGAGGCTTCTGGGCGCTATTTTAAAGTAGTGGATAGTGATGACTGGGTGGATCCTCGTGCTTACCTAAAGATTATTGAAACCTTGCAGAAACTAGAGAGTGAGGGGCAGGAAGTTGATGCCTTTGTGACTAATTTTGTCTATGAAAAGGAAGGTCAGTCTCGTAAGAAGAGTATGAGTTATGAGTCAGTCTTGCCTGTCCAGCAGATTTTTGGCTGGGATCAGGTTGGAAATTTCTCAAAAGGCCAGTATATCATGATGCACTCGCTGATTTACCGGACAGATTTGTTGCGAGCGAGCCAGTTCCAATTGCCTGAGCATACCTTTTATGTCGATAATCTCTTTGTCTTTACCCCCCTTCAGCAGGTCAAGACCATGTACTATCTACCTGTTGATTTCTATCGTTATTTGATTGGGCGTGAGGACCAGTCAGTCAATGAGCAAGTGATGATTAAGCGTATTGACCAGCAACTCAAGGTCAATCGACTCTTGGTAGACCAGCTTGATTTGTCCAAAGTGAGCCATCCCAAAATGCGAGAATATCTGCTGAATCATATTGAAATCACGACGGTGATTTCCAGTGCCTTGCTCAACCGAGCAGGCACAGCAGAGCATCTGGCCAAAAAACGGGAGTTGTGGACCTATATTCAGCAGGAAAATCCAGAGGTCTTTCAGGCTATCCGTAAGACCATGTTGAGTCGTTTGACCAAACATTCAGTCTTGCCAGCCCGCAAACTTTCCGATGTCGTCTATCAAATCACCAAATCCGTTTATGGATTTAATTAATATAAGTATTTTATAAGAGGGATTTAAGAAAAATTTTAACTTTTTCTTAATCCTTTTTAATTTTAGGAGATTATACTAGAGTCATCAAATAAAGAAAAACTCTAAGGAGAATCCTATGAAATTCAATCCAAATCAAAGATATACTCGTTGGTCTATTCGCCGTCTTAGTGTCGGTGTTGCCTCAGTTGTTGTAGCCAGTGGCTTTTTTATCCTAGTTGGTCAACCAAGTTCTGTACGTGCTGATGTGGCCAATCCAACCCCTGCTCAAGTCGTACCAGACGCTGCTTCAGTGAGTGAAAAGAGCGACTTACCAGCAGAGGTTCTCAAGAAAGCAGTTGATGTAGCTCTTCCTTCAGAACAGGCAGAATCAACACCTAAAGCAAGCTTGGATACTGCAAGCTCTCCAGAAAAAGCAGATGCAGGTGCTAAAGAGCCGGTAGTAGCACCAAAAGAAGAAGTGCAAGCAAAACCAGAATCTAAGAAACAAACAGAAGATGCGGTTAAACCTGTGGAAAGTCCTGCAGCTACAGTTTCTGGACAAGACCGTGAAGCAAGTGAAGCTCAACCAGCAACCACCCCAGCTGAAGTTCAAAAAGGTGTAGCCGACAATACTAAAGACACAGTGGATGTTCCAGCTACTTACTTGGATAAAGCCAACTTCCCTGGACCATTCACAGCTGGTGTCAACCAAGTTATTCCATACGAATTCTTCGCCGGTGACGGTATGTTGACTCGCCTTATCTTGAAGGCCTCAGACAAGGCTCCATGGTCAGATAATGGCTCAGCTAAAAACCCAGCTCTTCCCCCAGTAGAAAAATTGGGCAAAGGTCTCTATTTCTATGAAGTAGATTTGGCCGGCACTCAAGGAAAATCTGATAAAGAGCTTCTAGACCTCTTGAAACAAAACGGCACTCAAAGCTACAAGGCAACCATCAAAGTGTACGGTGCTAAAGATGGCAAGGCCGATTTGACTAACCTTGTAGCGACTAAAGATTTGGATGTCAACTTGAATGGTTTGACTACCCCAGCTGAAGTGCAAAAAGGTGTGGCCGACAACACCAAAGATACAGTAGATGTTCCAGCTACTTACCTAGACAAAGCCAACTTCCCTGGACCATTCACAGCAGGTGTTAACCAAGTTATTCCATACGAATTCTTCGCTGGTGACGGTATGTTGACTCGTCTTATCTTGAAAGCTTCAGATAAGGCTCCATGGTCAGACAACGGTTCAGCTAAAAACCCCGCCCTTCCACCAGTAGAGAAATTGGGCAAAGGCCTTTACTTCTATGAAGTAGATTTGGCAGGAACCCAAGGCAAATCAGATAAAGATTTGTTAGACTTGTTGAAACAAAACGGCACTCAAAGCTATAAAGCTACCATCAAGGTGTACGGTGCCAAAGATGGCAAGGCTGATTTGAGCAATCTTGTAGCGACTAAAGAATTGAATGTCAATTTGAATGGCTTGACCACTCCAGCTGAAGTGCAAAAAGGCGTGGCTGACAATACTAAAGATACAGTAGATGTTCCGGCTACTTACCTAGACAAAGCCAACTTCCCTGGACCATTCACAGCCGGTGTTAACCAAGTTATTCCATACGAACTCTTCGCAGGTGACGGTATGTTGACTCGTCTTATCTTGAAAGCCTCAGACAAGGCTCCATGGTCAGACAACGGTTCAGCCAAAAATCCTGCTCTTCCACCAGTAGAAAAATTGGGCAAAGGCCTTTACTTCTATGAAGTGGACTTAGCAGGTACTCAAGGCAAATCAGACAAAGAGCTGCTTGACCTTTTAAAACAAAACGGTACGCAAAGCTATAAAGCTACTATCAAAGTGTACGGTGCGAAAGACGGCAAGGCAGACTTGAGCAATCTGGTAGCGTCTAAAGAATTGACAGTGAACTTGAATGGGTATAAGCCCCTCAATGATATGAAATCTAAAATGCCAGCTGTTAGCCAAGATAAGATGATGCCTAACAAAGAGCAGGACAAAACCATGAATGCTAGCCAGCCTATGGTAACCTCAAGTAAAATGCCTGATGAAGGCAAGATGGCATCTACTAACAAGGTATCAAGTCCAATGATGGCTGCTCACATGAAAGACCAAAAAGACATGCTTCCATATACTGGCGAAGCCCAAACATCAATGGCTACTCTTGGATTCTTTGGACTCGCCTTGGCAGGCCTGCTAGGTGGACTCGGCTTGAAAGCTAAAAAAGAGGAAAATGACTAGTCTAGCTACAGACTTTCTATCTAGGATTTAAAAAATCCAGATATCGATTAGAATGTTCGTAAAGCGATTAAAATAGTGTTATACTATTGTGGTATAGCACTGTTTTTTTCAAAGGAGAGACAGATGGGAAAGACAATTTTACTCGTTGACGACGAGGTAGAAATCACAGATATTCATCAACGCTATCTGGTTCAAGCAGGGTATCAGGTTTTGGTGGCTCATGATGGAGTAGAGGCCTTAGAAATCTTCAAGCGAAAAGCGATTGATTTGATTATTACAGATATCATGATGCCTCGGATGGATGGTTATGATTTGATTAGTGAGGTCCAGTATCAATCTCCAGATCAGCCTTTTCTCTTTATCACAGCTAAGACTAGCGAGCAGGACAAGATTTATGGCCTGAGCTTAGGGGCAGATGACTTTATTGCCAAGCCTTTTAGCCCTCGGGAGCTGGTTTTGCGTGTCCACAATATCTTGCGTCGCCTTCATCGTGGAGGTGAGTCAGAAGTCGTCAGTCTCGGGGATTTACGGATGAATCACGGTAGCCATGAGGTCCAAGTCGGAGATGTGGCGCTTGATTTGACAGTCAAATCCTTCGAACTTCTATGGCTTCTAGCCAGTAATCCAGAGCGCGTTTTCTCTAAAACAGACCTCTATGAAAAGGTCTGGCAAGAAGACTATGTGGATGATACCAATACCTTGAATGTTCATATTCATGCTCTGCGACAGGAGTTGGCTAAACATGCTAGTGCAGAAACACCGACCATCAAAACCGTCTGGGGCTTGGGCTACAAAATTGAGAAAGCACGAGGTAGTCAATGAAATTAAAAAGTTATATTTTAGTGGGGTATATCATTTCAACACTCCTAACGATTATCGTGGTTTTTTGGGCTGTTCAAAAAATGCTGATTGAGAAAAGCGAGATTTACTTTCTGCTTGGAATGACCATCGTTGCCAGCCTTGTCGGTGCTGGGATTAGTCTCTTTCTCCTATCGCCGGTCTTTACTTCGTTGAGCAAACTTAAGGAACATGCTAAGCGGGTAGCAGACAAGGATTTCCCTTCAAATTTGGAGGTTCAAGGCCCTGTAGAATTTCAACAATTAGGCCAAGCTTTCAATGAAATGTCCCATGATTTGCAGGCGACCTTTGATTCCTTGGAAGAAAGCGAACGAGAAAAGGGCTTGATGATTGCCCAGCTTTCGCATGATATCAAGACCCCCATCACGTCGATCCAAGCGACGGTAGAAGGGATTTTGGATGGGGTTATCAAGGAAGGAGAACAGGACCATTATCTAGCAACCATTGGACGCCAGACTGAAAGACTCAATAAACTGGTTGAGGAGTTGAATTTTTTGACCCTAAACACAGCTAGAAATCAGGTCGAAACGACCAGCAAAGACAGCATTTTTCTGGACCAGCTCTTGATTGAGTGCATGAGTGAATTTCAGTTCTTGATTGAGCAGGAGGAGCGAGATGTCCATTTGCAGGTAATCCCAGAGTCTGCCCGGATTGAGGGAGATTATGCCAAACTTTCTCGTATCTTGGTGAATCTGGTCAATAACGCTTTTAAATACTCAGCTCCAGGGACCAAGTTGGAAGTGGTGGCTAAGCTGGGAAATAACCAGCTTTCAATCAGTGTGACCGATGAAGGACAGGGGATTGCCCCAGAGGATTTGGAGAATATTTTCAAACGCCTTTATCGTGTCGAAACATCGCGTAACATGAAGACAGGTGGTCATGGCTTAGGACTTGCGATTGCGCGTGAATTGGCCCATCAATTGGGTGGGGAAATCACAGTCAGCAGCCAGTACGGCCTAGGAAGCACCTTTACCCTTGTTCTCAATCCCTCTGGCAATGAAAATAAAGCTTAAAACCCCTTTACAAATCCAGCCATTCATGGTAGAATGGATTTTGTGCGAAATATCAGCAGGAAAGCATGAAGCTCGTCAACAGGTGTCTTATGACAAGTAACCTTGGCTGTTTAGGCGAAGGGCATCTGCACGAATCAGGGCTTTCTAAGTGACTATTTCCACCGAAATATTATTTATATCAGGAGGACATTCACATGTCACGTTATACAGGACCATCTTGGAAACAAGCTCGTCGCCTTGGCCTTTCACTTACAGGTACAGGTAAAGAATTGGCACGTCGTAACTACGTACCAGGGCAACACGGACCAAACAACCGTTCTAAATTGTCAGAATACGGTTTGCAATTGGCTGAAAAACAAAAACTTCGTTTCACTTACGGTGTAGGTGAAAAACAATTCCGTAACTTGTTCGTACAAGCTACAAAAATCAAAGGCGGAATCCTAGGTTTCAACTTCATGCTTCTTTTGGAACGTCGTTTGGATAACGTTGTTTACCGTCTTGGTCTTGCGACTACTCGTCGTCAAGCTCGTCAATTCGTAAACCACGGTCACATCCTTGTTGACGGAAAACGTGTTGATATCCCATCATACCGCGTAACTCCAGGTCAAGTGATCTCAGTTCGTGAAAAATCATTGAAAGTTCCAGCTATCCTTGAAGCAGTAGAAGCTACTCTTGGACGCCCAGCATTCGTATCATTCGACGCTGAAAAATTGGAAGGTTCATTGACTCGCTTGCCAGAACGCGACGAAATCAACCCAGAAATCAACGAAGCACTTGTCGTTGAATTCTACAACAAAATGCTTTAATTTTAAAATATATCTTACAGAAAGCCTACAACAGTGGGCTTTTTGCTTTGTCTTAAAACGTTGATTTCTGGGTTTGTATGGAGATTGGCTAGTAAGGTTATTTGTGTATCTAAGTCTATGCTAAATTCCCCAATCTTATAACACTGAAGCTTGTGGTTTGAGTCAGCTTCACTGAAATTAGTCCACGCGCTACTAGCCTCCATTCTACAGCAAAGAAATCAACTCTTTTCTAGGGGATTTCCGCCCTCATTTTTGTCTTTTGTGCTAAAATAGACTTATAAATTGAAAATAAGGAATGTTTATGAAATCGGGTAATGGTTTTTGGAAAGGCTGTCTCTATTTTTGGGGCTTCTTGTTCTTGTTGGGCCTTTTGGTTCAATATGCTCTTCCACTTGCGGCTTGTGTCCTGCTAGGATATGGTGGTTATCGTCTCTATAAACGCTTACGCTATCCTCTTTTGCAGGATCGTTCTCTAGACGATCGAATTGAGCTTTTAAAAGCTAGAATTCGTCAGGCGGACAAAGATATTCAGCAGCTAGAGGAAACTTTAGTAGAAAAAGGCTCAGATTCCTATAAGAGTCTGGCCAATCAAGTATTAATCGAACTGCGGGAAATCCATCAGGAGGCAGATCGTCTAAAGTCCTATATCGATGATGATGTCTACAACCGTATTGACAAAAAGGTTCGTACAGTAAGGGCAAACATCGATGTTCAGCTAGAACGTTTGGATAGAGAAAGTCAGGTAGATCTTGAGAATGCAAAGCCAGAGGAATTAGCTCCAGAATTGTCCCAGACCTTGGCCAATATTGCCGTTGACCATCAGGCCATTTTAGACAAGATTGCTACCTCTGCTGAGGGTGATAAGGAAGAATTGACTGCTATTCATAGTTTGAAGATGGAGAAATTCAAAACGATTTTAGAAGGCTATTTAAAGATTAAGGCCAATCCGAAGAACTATAATCGGGCAGAAGAACGCTTAGAGCAAGCTAAAGCAGCTATCGAACAATTTGACCTTGAGCTGGACCAAGTCTTGAGAGAACTCAATGAAACAGATATGCGTGATTTTGATATCAGTCTGCGTATCCTCGAAAAAGATCGTAAAGAATAGGTTAGAAACAAAGGAGTAACCATGACAGAATTTAATTTTGATATTGACCAGATTGCCAATAATACGGTAGCTAAGGTGGATAAAACAACCCAAATCATCGAGACCAATACTAGCTCAGACAAGACCTTGACCTTCCTTGAAAAGTTGAGTCCTGAGCAGCAAGAAGGAATCAAGGCGCACGTGCCCCAGTTAGTAGACCAATTTGTCACCAATCAAAATGCTCTTTTGGATTTTGGACAATCTGCTGTAGAAGGTGTGAACAATACAGTCAATCGTATCTTGTCAGAACAAAAGAAACTGCAAATTCCCCAAGTGGATGATCTACTCAAAAATACCAACCGTGAGTTGCAAGGCTTTGTAGTCAAATACAAGAACGCTGAAATTGCTGAGCTAGAAGAGAAGCCAAACTTTTTGCAACGCTTGTTTAACAAGAGCAAGAATACCCTACAGGAATTTTACTTTGACTCAAAAACAGTGGAGCAAAAGCTCGATGGCATGGCTGCCGCAGTGGTCAAGCAAGAAGATGTGCTAGCTCGAAATATCGTCTCTGCTGAGATGTTGATTGAGGACAATACCAAATCCATTGAAAATCTAGTGGGAGTGATTTCCTTTATCGAAGCTAGTCAGACAGAAGCTGGCAAACGTGCTGCCGAACTGAAGGCCCAAGTTGACCAACTCGATACAAGTACGGTAGAATACCAAACCAAATCACAAGAATTGGCCCGCATGGCTGAAGTGGTCAATACCCTCGAACAACAGCACACCGAGTATGTCAGCCGTCTCTATGTGGCCTGGGCAACAACACCTCAGATGCGCAATCTTGTGAAGGTGTCATCTGATATGCGCCAAAAATTGGGCATGCTTCGTCGCAATACGATTCCAACAATGAAGCTTTCTATTGCTCAACTGGGTATTTTGCAACAATCCATGAAATCAGGTGTCGTGGCAGATGCCATTGTCAATGCTAATAATGCTGCTCTTCAGATGCTAGCTGAAACCAGCAAGGAAGTGATTCCGCAGATGGAAAGAATTGCACAAAGCCCGACAGTCGCTGTCGAATCTGTTACCAAACTGGCTGAAAGTCTGGTTGCACAAAACCAGGGTATCGTCGCAGCTATTGAATTGGGACGCCAGAAACGTGCCCAACTAGAAACAACCATCGTCAAGTCCGCAGAAATGATCAACGATTCTGTTAAACTACGCGATGAGAAAATCGTCCAAGCCCTTCTAGACCAAGGCAAGGCCGCCCAGAAAGAAGTACAAGAATAATACACAAGTCCCCTGTAATATAGATTTGCAGGGGACTTTGCTTGTTTTAGGAGAAGTTTGAAGGTCAGGGAATTCTTGCTACAAGAATGTCTTCTTTATCGATGCTTCAAAAGAGTTTGAAAAAGGGAAAAATCAAAACAATATGACCGAAGACCATATTGCCAAGATTTTGGAAACCTATCAAAAACGTGAGAATGTCGAGAAGTTTGCCCATCTAGCCAGCTTTGAAGAGATTGTCGAAAATGACTATAACCTTAACATTCCACGCTATGTCGATACCTTTGAGGAAGAACCCGTAGTTCCCCTCGCCGATCTCGCCGACCAGCTCGCAGAGATTGATAAAGAGATTGGTCAAGTAGAAGCCAGACTCGCACACATGCGCAGCCAACTAGTAGGCACAACACCAGAAGCACAAGCAGAATTAACCACCTATCTCGAAAAGTTGAAAGAGATTTAGAGACTTATGAGAATACTCTGCTAAAAATTTAGAAAAATAAAAATGACAGTAGAAAATCTATTGTCATTTTTTGTTATTGATAACTTCAATAAAAGTCATCTTTAAAAATTTAAAAGTTTATTTCTTTCTTCAATATCATTTTTAATACATTCTTCAAGCACCTTGGGATCAACATAGATCACATTCCCAATCATTTTTGCAGGAATATTCATAGACAGTACTTGTAAAGAATATTTTTTAACAAGTGGTTCAAGTTTTGAGCCGTTTATATTGTTGTTAATGGCAGGGAAAATGATATCTTCCCATGAAAATGTGTAGTTATAGATTGTCTTGTTAAATCCAAGCTCTCTGACCTTAACCATATCATGTATGCGAATAAGTTTTACTAGTATATTAATACCATCAATATTCTTAGCTTTATAATTTTCACGTAAGTTTTTAAAAGAAGCATAGTTCTTGAAGGTAAGATAAGCTAGTAGAATAATTAAAATTAAAGGGACAATGCCTTTAGACGTTAGCAAGTCACTTATAGCTGTCAACTTAAAACTAAGTATGAAGTTGATAACAACTGCGTACAAAATAGCTAGTAGTGGCAATTTTACAAATAAAAAAGATTTGTATTTTATGGAAGTAATGGTATTGCTTTCTTTAAATTTTATTTTCATTAATGTTTCTCCTTAAATAGTATCAATTGAAAGAATATAGAGAAAGACTATCTAAAGTTAGTTTTATAATAAAACACCCCATTATGAACTGCGTTTTGGATTCCATAAATTTTAGAAAAGACTACGCTATTTCAAAAATTTTTAGGAATAAGAATTAAATATTTAATATTTGGTCATGAAATCTCCAAGATTTTTGATTTGTTGTTTAATAATGTGGTATTGTTCAGTTGAACTTTTAGGGAGAACATATCTTGTAGACCGCCCCTTACCTTCTATTTCAATATACTTTTTATTTTGTAGGGATTTCAAGTTTTCTCTAAATTTATACTCAGTCATTAGAGAATTTTCAAGGATATCATTTTTAGTAATGCTACCATTTTTAATGATATATTCAAGTATAATCTTTTCACTATCTGATGTATCTGCATAAGAAGACAGTAAATCTACTTTCCAGATTGTAACGATAGTACTATCAAAAGTTGTACTTACTTCAGGAATTTTTAGTTTATATTTTTCGGAAATATCAAAAATTTTTGGTCCACCTGATCCAGCTTTTTCGGACATCCCAATTCTACGGAATAATGAAGAGATTGTACTATTTCGCGTTTTGGAAGTTCCGCCATGTATAAATTCGGGAATAGAAATTTTCATCTTACCTGGATTTTTAAATTCATAGAAGTCTTGATAAGCTGTAATAACTATAGGAGAATCAAAGTCATAGTAAGCATGCATTAAGCAGTTTACTAAAGCTTCACGTATAGATTCAGATAGGTCTTTCTTGAATGGTAAACGGTGGGCAGATTCGTTATTAAACTCAAATCTATCATTTGTTGTAGTAGTTAATTTCTTATATGCTAAATTGAAAAAATCAAACATGTTTAAATCAGGGTACATCATATCCCCTGTTGAAATTCTATCGTTCCACCTAGTTGAAAGGGAGGTATCTTTTTCAAAATAGTCTAATTGAAATTTGGGATAACGAGAAATGATAGAATTGTACTTTCCAAAAAATATTAGTCCTCCTGCGGTTAATTTATATGTATTATCAATCCTGTCTTTTTTAAATACACCAATTTCGATTAGAAAATCTCTCAACGAAATGCTATTATATTTTGTATTACCAGTAAGTTCAATTAATAATTGCTTGTAATGTTCTATTGTATCTAAATTTAAATCATTTTCGTCAAAATTATTAAGTAACTCACTATCAATATCATCATGAGAACTAGTCATCAGATATTTAAGTTCTTCTTTATCAAGTCGAACATCGCCCTCACCTAATCTTTTATATGACTCACGATAATCATTTTTTAGATGGACGGGTTTTTGGTGAGGATTCGCTTCCCTTACAGTGACTACAATGAGTTGTTTATTTTTGCCTGGAATGTCAATGTATTCAATATCATTATCGGTAAGTAGGTTACAACTAACTTTTTGTTTGTTTGCGACTAAAGCGAATAAATTGTCTCGTATTTTTTGAGGATTATTGACTCCTTGGTAGGGGTCAATATTTTTTTCGTCTATCCCGAGAATTATTTTTCCGCCATTTGTATTTGCAAATGCTGAGTAGGTTTCCCAGAAAGACTCTGGAAGATCGTTTTTGGCTTTTTTGTATTCTAAATCAACCCCTTCAAATTTTAAGTCCATATTTTTCCTTTCTAAAATATAACGTTACTTAAATTTGTTTTTAAACGATTGTCACGCGAAAAAGCAAATTTTACAGGAGATTAAAATCCTTGATTTCATCGTATTTCTGGGACTTTATCTTAAACAGTTACGCGAAAATCACGCGAAAATCACGCGAATATTGTTCATCAAAATTCAGTTAAAGAATTTTAGAATAGATAGATTTAATAAAAAATTCTTTAATGAGATGTTTAACCCCCTATGCATGAATTTGTAATCTATCCCATTATAACACAACGATAAGAAAAATAGATGGTGGAGCGAGAATATAAAAAGAGAAACCTCATAATGAAGTTCCTCTTGCTTTTAATTGTCTGAATCAATATTTTTATTTCAAAAAAGGTAGTGAAAAAGGTAGTGATTCGGTTGATTTTCCTTGCAATATAGTGAAATTAACCAAAAGAAAAAAACGCTTGAGCAGCGTTTTTCTTCTGTATTGATTCGTATTGAATGCTTACTTCACTTCTGTAGAGGTTGTGAATGTTATTTTAGCACCTTTTAAACGCCGTTATATCAACGTTTCTAGATTGTTCTATAGAAAATGTAGTCATAAATGTAGTCATTTTGCTAAGCCGTCAATTTTGCAATTTCTTTGAGATAGATTTCAACTGCTTCTGCCTTCTTTTTCGGTGCCAATTCAGCATAGGTATCCATCGTCGTTTTAATCGACTTATAGCCCATTCTTATCTGAAGTTCTTTCCAGTTTGCACCAGCATTCAGCATCAAAGAAGCATGTGTATGACGGAAAAGGTGGAAACCGTAGTTTGGTAGTCCCAACTCAGTCAAACGCTTTTTAAGCGTTGCACGTTCATTTCTGTCACACATATAGTTCCCGTAAATTGTCGGGAAAATTAAATCCACAGTTGGTAAATCATGACTCACAAAATAATCACTCATCTCAGCATGAAAAGCTTTCAAGTCATCTAAGATTTGTCTCGGGACTGCAACTCTAAAGGCGCTTTTCAAACGGAAATTATCTTTTGATTTATGTCAATTCATCGGAGTGTTTTGTTAGAAAAAGCAGTATGCAAAATTTAGAAATTTTGATATAATAGAACTATCAAAAAGTAAAGGAATGATTGGTATGGAAGCACTCACAGCTCACAGCTCACAGCTCACAGCTCACAGCTCACAGCTCACAGCTCACAGCTCACAGCTCACAGCTCACAGCTCACAGCTCACAGCTCACGCTAATTATGTAATCAAGCGTCTTTTTTGTCAAGCACTAAAACAGGCTTTTTCGCATTTTTGTGAGAAGGCCTTTTTTGTTGTTTCTGAAAGGGAGATGGCAAGATGAAACGAATTGATATAATAGAAAAAATAGGAAAAGATTACCTTACTTCAAATATTGAAAATGAGGAATTTAGCTATCAAAAAGCACTGAAGGAAATCGGAAAAGATATTGCTGAGTATCAAAAAGAAAATTATAAGCGAAAATACAAGGATTTAGATATCCGATTTGAAAACAAAGATTTCTCTATCCTTATAGAGACTAAAGTAAAGTTCAACCAAAAGGACTATGAGCAGTTACAGGCATATGTTGACTATGAAAAGCAACTTACCAATAACTTCATAGTCGCCATCTTAGCTAATACTTCTAATGATGAAATTAAAGTATGGTTTGGTGATAGGTCTTTAGAAATTACAGATGAAACTCTATGTTTTGACGAGCGAAAGCTAAAGTCTCTTGAAGAGTATAAAGATACTTTCTTAGGGCATAGTAATGATAAGTTAAAGGTTATGAAAAGTACATATAACCTTAATGAAATTTTGCATAATCTAGGAGTTCAAGAGAAATTAAGAAGTCAGTTTGTTGGAACTTGCCTTTTGGCATTAAAAAACGATCTACAATTTGAAAACTTATCTACTAAAACTATTATTGCAGGTATTGAAGAGATTTTGGAAAATTTACTTGAAAAAGATATCAATAAAGCAGTGAAAATTGGTCTCATAAAAACTAACGTTTTATCTTCTCAAGATATTAGAACTCTTGAAAGTAAATCTTTTCAGAAGTTGTTACATCGCATACAAAAAGATATTTTGCCTTACATTAACGACAAAACTACGATGGGACAAGATATTTTGAATTTATTTTTCACAACATTCAACAAATATGTTGGAAAGTCTGACAAAAATCAAGCGTTTACCCCGGATCATATTGTAAAATTTATGTGTGATATAGCAGGAATAAATCGACATACAAAAGTCTTAGACCCTTGTTGTGGAAGTGGAGCTTTTTTAGTGCGAGCAATGACTGATGCAATGGATGATTGTGATACAGAACAAGAAAGAGATCATGTTAAAAAGAATAATATTTATGGCTTAGAATTTGATGATATAGCTTTTGGTTTAGCAACAACTAATATGTTACTGCATAGTGATGGGAACTCTAATATTTTGCAAGGAAGCTGTTTTGATTACTTAAATCAATTCGATATAACACAATCTAAAGAAAATACAAGTATAGATGTTGTTTTAATGAACCCTCCCTATAATGCTCAGAGGAAGCAAAGTAAAAAGGAATATGTAGAATCCTGGCTTTCTAAAACAAATGCAGACCCATCAAAAGGCTTTCACTTTGTATATGAGGTGGCAAAAATAGTTGGAACAGGGAAACTACTTGTGTTATTACCTACATCGTGCGCTATCGGTGGGGAAAAACAAAAGGAGATAAACAATTTTAAAGAAAAAATGTTGTCGGAACATACATTAGATGCAGTCTTTTCTTTACCTGTTGATATGTTTCACCCTGGCGCAAATGCGACTGCTTGTTGTATGATATTTAATTTAGGTGTGAGACACTCTAAAGCGCTAAACAAGAAAACCTTTTTTGGATATTTCAAAGATGATGGTTTTGTAAAACGAAAAAACCTAGGTCGTGTTGAACGATTTGTTGATGGAAAGAGTTTATGGGAAGACATTTATAAGGACTGGAAATACTTATATGTGAACAGAGTGGAGAAAACGGGGCTTTCTGTGCTAAAAGAAGTTACTTTCGAGGACGAATGGTTAGCTGAAGCTTATATGGAAACCGATTATTCAGATTTATCTCATAGTGATTTTGAACGAAATATAAAAGAATTGTTTGCATTTGAGGTGAAATATGGTTTGCCAAACCTTGGTGTTGAAAGCTCTAACAAAAAAGCATTAGAATTAAACTCATCAAATTGGAAATCATTTACGATTGAAGAAATTTTTGATGATATTCAACCAGCTAATGGGGAAACTACTGATCAGTTAGAAGAAGGCTCAGATTTAGTATATATTGCAGCTAAAAAAGAAAACAATGGTGTAAAAGCAACTGTGGAATATGATAGTAGATATTTATCAAAAGGTAACTCCATTGTCTTTATAAATTTAGGTCAAGGTAGTGCAGGTTATGCAACATATCAGCCGTATGATTTTATAGGTATGAAAGGAAAAATAAGTACTGGAACTTTTAACAAACTTAATCAATATATTGGTGTATTCTTAGTTACAATTTTAGATAAAGAAAGATTTAGATATTCTTTTGGACGAAGTTGGACTGGAGATAGATTATTGCAAACTAAAATAAAATTGCCTATTGATGCCAATAACAATCCTGATTGGATTTATATGGAGGAGTATATAAAATCTCTCCCTTATGGAAATATGATTTAAATTTTTAAAAAGGAATATCTAGATAGAGAATTCCTTTTTTTGCTTAAAAAATTTTATCAGTATCACATCTTGTTGTTTGCACAAACTGGTATATAGCTCCCAAAATTTTAAGTATTTGTTGGGGGAGTATGGAGTACATTTCTTAATTCTTTCATAGATTGTTGGTTGTTAGTTAATAAAAATTCTAAAAAAGACTATTTGGAATAAATCCTTAGCAGACTTTTTCAATATCATTTAATTATAAGTAACAGGAGTAACATCCTTAGATAAATAAAGTGGATGGTGAGGAGTCCCATTTTTATTCCGTTTTAAGCAAACTAGATTTGGAAGTGAATCCATGAGAACTTTAGCAAGATTTAAGAGTTTATCATGGTTTCCCCAACAAGCGATAACTAAATTTGACTCAGACACACACTTTTGAATATAACTGTCATTGTCTGGTCCAACTGGATCTTCCACTCTTTTAAGCAAAGATGGATCAGTACTTCTAAATGCAAAGAGATTCGCCATGATTAATTTACCATATCCCCATCTTTTTTCGTAACCTATACATTTTCGAATCGTCTCATCGTTCGCCTCCTCATCGGCTGTCGAAGGGTTTAATCCAATGAATGCCACTGTTGGTTTTGTTTTATCCTAAGTTCGCATGAGGACATATCTATACTTTCTATCAATTGATATAAGCGCTCTTTCCTATTTATTTCTTAATCTATTTTTTCGTTTTTAACTTCTAATTATTTCACTTTTAAAATAAGATTAAAGGCAATCGCCAGGACATAAAGCATTACCGGCACTATTAATGCATTGACTTTAAACTTTTTTTGATAAATACCAATTAAAGTAAAAAATAGAATGACACTTGCTACAACATATAACATATATTTCTCCTAATCTATACAAACCGAATCAACTCGATGGACTGCTTGTTATCCCTTACCCAAAAGCCTTTCCGACATGCCCTCCGTAGTAGCGAGCAATACTAACTTGGTGAGCCATTGTATTATAATTACCAGCCCAGAAGATACTATCTTCTCCTTTCTTAGTTGATTTTACGATAAACTGAACAACGTCAGATACACTTGATTCGTAAACCTCAATATCGTCAACATTCACATCATATCCGTTTTGTTGGAATGACACTGCAAAAGCCATAATCATGTCTTGTTTGGCCATTTTAAGATGCTTTTCAATAGAGTAGTCGATTTCTAAGATATTTGCAGTCTTACATTCCTTGATAACAACTTTAAAAGCATCTTTTACCTCTTTTTCAATATTAGGATCTACCTTATGCCCTGCCATTTCAAGAGCTCTAAAAGCTTCATTATAACTCTTATCGTCTTCTGTGATCTCTTCTCTTAATCTTCCTTTTTCTTGTTGCTTTTGCTCCACAGTATCCTGTGTAGTTTCTGTTTGTTGAGTAGTTTGCTCCGCTATTTGTTGCGCAGTTTCATTGGTTTCTTTTAGATATTTAAGGTAAAATACTCCAGAAACACTTCCAACAACTACTAAACTAGTCAGAACAGCTGCAATTAAAAATATACTTTTTTGTTTAAACATCAATTACTTCTCCTCATCATCTTGTTTCAAATCAACAATAAAATAAACTAATAGAGCTGGAGCAAGGAAACATAACATAATAGAAAGAATAAACTCAATAATCGCCTTACCAAGCACCTTAGTCGGACCTGTAAACAGAAGACCCCCTTGTACTGTTAAAAAGAAATAGTCCTTATAGTACCAATATCCAGCTGATATAACAGCAAATAAAGCAAATCCAATCATCCACTTAAACAATCGTTCTACTTTAGCGCTATACTCTTTATACTCCTTGTCTTTCTTTGCTTTGATAAACGCTTGTTTTTTTCTTTCTTCCTCTCTCTTCTCCTCTTCCTCTTTTTCTAAGAGTTCTTGCTTTAGAATTTCAATAACCTCATCATTTGAAAGTCCTTCGAATTTACTTTTAGGTATTTTCTCGTTACCGTCCCAATGATCAAAAATGTTATAGTCGTCCATAGCTTTCCTTTCTTTTCTCTTATAATCCGTGCCTTCTTACAATCGCCCCACTATGGCACCTACGATTGAGAATATCCCTCCAAAGAATAAGATAGGCATGATCACTGCAAGTCCAGCCAGAATAGGTAAGACACTAATAATACCATTAACAATCCACATTATAATAGAATATATAGGAATGATGACACCTGCACCCAAGATAATAGTTACGGGGATAAAGTATACGAAGACAGTTCCAAAAATACCAATCAATCTAAAGGCACGGTCATATACATTATTCTCTCCCTCTAAGCCAGATAGGAAATAAATTGAAGAGAATAGACCTGTAAAGCAACCGAAAACCAAAACAAAATAGTTGACCTTCATGTTTAATTTAACCTTTAATGGTTCTGTTAAATCTCTAACAACAGAAATAATTGGGATACCGATCAACTGCCACAAGAAAATATAGAATAGCAACCCCAATCCATTTGTGATTGGGTGCAACAATAGTGATTTCGCATAGTCAATTAAAAATAAATAGATGTTTTCTACCATTTTGGTTTGGCTCCTTGTTATTCCTATATTTCTATTTTACATAATTTCTGGTTTTCTAGCAAATTTTTCTGAAATAAAGTTTAACTTTTTATCACCAGCTCAAAAATCAAAAAATAGACTATCAGAATAGCGACTTAATAAGAACACCACTAATAATGTTTAAAAATAATCCTGCTTACTGACCAACTCCTTGCATTTTTTATAGATTATCTGATATACTATAAATGTACCGATGAGATATCAGTACAAAATAAATACCTTTTCAGTTTGGGTTAGTTTTTAAAATTTCATTTAAAAACTTTACCTCCTTTCTGTTAGTATTTCATTTTTCCTTCCTTTAATTTAAGCTATTAGATAGTTTTTAATAACTTCCTCTACTATCTTTCTAGTAATAAAATAGAAAAAGCACTGTCAACTTCCTCCGACAGTGCTTTTTTGTTGCTATTCAAACTTAAAATCACTAAAACTATTGTTTAAAATCATTCCTTTTTGTTTCAATCACTCTCACGGCAGCTTTTACTACATGAAATTCATCAATCAATTTACTAATTAATTCATAGTTTTGTTGGCTTACTCTTACTTTCATTAATTTTTCAGCAGCTTGATTAAATTCAGTCAAATGTTCTTTAACACTCAGTAACATTTCTTTTGTATCTTTTAAATAATATTTTCTTGATAATTTCTCAACTTCTTGATTAAACAAGTCTACGTTATTATCGTGTATGGTGATCTTTTTCCCTTCAGCTACCAAATCATTCGCTTCATAACAAGTGATGAATTTATGTTCAATCGTATCGCAAACAAAAATAATCCCGCTATCAGATATATATTTTCGCTTATCTGGATTTTGTCCCTCGCTTGAGTCATATAGTGTCAAACTGTTTATCTGCTTAGAGATCCATTTAGGAAGTTGCTCTTCTTTAACTCCAAATCTCTCATTAGCTCTTTTCATAAAATGATCTGTCCATACATAGTCTGGTGCATATGAAAGTCCCATGGCAATACTCCTCTTTAAAACTTTCGAAAAATACTATTCTAATTGAATATGAGAGTTTTAAATTTCTACTTCAGCAATTGGTTTGCGATATCGAGGCGCGTTAGGATTGTGGCAATAAATCTTACCTAGCTCGAGTCTTGGTTGAAATACCTCAAAATCACTTGCAAGAACGTAGCAAGGCTTATAGATACAACTGAATGTGATAGATACTTCCTCTCTTAAATCCTCTATAAGCATTTCTAATGTTTCATACTCGTAGATACGTACTATCTCTCCTCTACTTTCAAATAGTGCCTTAACAACAATAGAAGTACCATTACCATAAAAGACAGTATTATAGGCCACACACTCGTAGTCTTTCATTTCTAGACGATAATACCTATCCGCTCTGGTCTCTCCAATAGATACTTCTTTGGGAATCATATAAAAATATCTTCCCTTTTCTACTGCTAGCGTGAATCGTCTGCGCGCTTCTAATTGTTTTAAGTATTCGTCAATTCCGCTACCAATAGTTAATGCTTTTCGGATAATCGAGGCTTTATCTGAAGAGTGGTTTTTGTCTAACCATTCTCCTAAAAATCTGTGAAGATATACCATAATTTCTTCTCCTTGTTATTATTATATTTTAATTTTACATAATTTTTCTTTTTCTCGCAACAAACTTGGTACTACGATAGAATTTTGGGATTTCTTAAACTTTAAATCTTTATACGACAAATAATTTAAATACGCTTCACCTTAAGTAATTTTGAAAAGCCTAAGTATCCATTATAATATTCTTGTTTTTTCTTCATGGTAGAAACAAAGGCTAACTTTACAGGAACTGCATTGGCTCTTGAATGTTTAAAACTTAAATCTTCTGATTGTGGGATAAATCTTAATTCATCTTCCAAATATCTATACACTCTTTCAGGAATGACTAAATTGCAGATGTACTTTGCATGATCATTGTTTCGAAACATTCGTAGATAGTACTTTTTATCAGTCTTTCCTATAAACACCTTGCATTCTCCATAATAAATAGTCAGATGGTCAGATACTTCTAATTCATTTAGGAGGAGGGATCTACGAGGTAAATATTTTCTGGTACCAACTTTATTTTCTAAAACAAATTTTACATCAGACACCTCGCTATTATTTTGCAGAGAATTGACGCTCCTTGGTTGAATTACTCTACTGGCCTTTTCTTCCAGAATACGGTTTAAGAGTTGTTCAGCTAAGTCTGCATCAATTTTCTCATAATATTCTTTCAGTTCCATTTTCGAAGCAGATTCCAGAGTATATTCACATCCGTCACCATGAGGTAATTTAGGATGGCTCGATAAATAGATTTTCCCTTTTTTCTCGTTTATCACTAAATCCACTTCGTAACAACCAGGACAAAATAATTGTTTTTCATACTTAAGTTTTGTCCCAGTTTTATCCTTTTGATATTCCTTTTGTAGCTCATGAAGTTCTAGTCTCTCATGATTGTAAATACAGTATTGAAATTTATTTTTTGTAAACATAATAATCCTTTCTAGTTACCAACAATTAAATCTTGTTTTAAAAATCTGAAATGTGTAGTTATCTAAACCAACATCTAATTTTCTTAAACAACACAAAAACGCTCTAGACAATATGAACTGCACCCCAAAAGTTAGACAGAAAAAATCTAACTTTTGGGGTGTTTTTATTATGAAATTAACTTATGATGATAAAGTTCAAATCTATGAACTTAGAAAACAAGGATATAGCATAGAGAAGCTTTCAAATAAATTTGGGATAAACAATTCTAATATTAGGTACATGATTAAATTGATTGATCGTTACGGAATAGAGTTCGTCAAAAAAGGAAAAAATCGTTACTATTCTCCTGATTTAAAACAAGAAATGATTCATAAAGTCTTACATGAATGCTGGACTAAAGATAGAGTTTCTCTTGAATACGGCCTCCCGAGTCGTACGATACTTCTTAATTGGCTAGCACAATACAAGAAAAACGGGTATACTATTGTTGAGAAAACAAGAGGGAGAGCACCTAAAATGGGACGTAAGCCAAAAACGAGACCTGAAGAGAGGACAGAATTAGAACGTCTTCAAGCAGAAAATGAGTATCTGAGAGCGGAGAATGCCGTCCTAAAAAAGTTAAGAGAACTCCGATTGAAGGAGGAAAAAGAGAAAGAAGAAAGACAGAAATTGTTCAAGAATTAATGACTGAGTTTTCGTTAGATATTCTTCTAAAAGCCATTAAACTAGCTCGTTCAACCTACTACTATCACTTGAAACAGCTAGATAAACCAGATAAGGACCAAGAACTTAAAGCTGAAATTCAATCCATTTTTATCGAACACAAGGGAAATTATGGTTATCGTCGGGTTCATTTAGAACTAAGAAATCGTGGTTATCTGGTAAATCAGAAAAGAGTTCAACGCTTGATGAAAGTACTCAATTTACAAGCTAAAATGCGACAGAAACGAAAATATTCTTCTCATAAAGGAGACGTTGGCAAGAAAGCAGATAACCTCATTCAACGCCAATTTGAAGCAGCCAAACCAATAGAAAAGTGCTACACAGACGTGACAGAATTTTCCATTCCAGCAAGTGCTCAAAAGCTTTACTTATCACCAGTTTTAGATGGCTTTAATAGTGAAATTATCGCCTATAATCTTTCAACTTCACCCAACTTAGAACAAGTAAAAACAATGTTGGAACAGGCATTCACAGAGAAGCACTACGAAAATACAATTCTCCATAGTGACCAAGGCTGGCAATATCAACACGATTTTTATCATCAGTTCCTAGAGAGTAAGGGAATTCAAGCATCCATGTCACGTAAAGGTAACAGTCCAGACAACGGTATGATGGAATCTTTCTTTGGCATTCTGAAATCGGAGATGTTTTATGGTTATGAGAAAACCTTTAAATCACTTAATCAATTGGAACAAGCCATTGTTGACTATATTGATTACTACAACAATAAACGAATTAAGGTAAAACTAAAAGGACTCAGTCCTGTACAATACAGAACTAAATCCTTTGGATAAATTAATTGTCTAACTTTTTGGGGTCAGTACAATATGACTAGAGCGTTTTCTATATATCCGAACATCTAATTTATTTCACAAAAAATGTAGTCAAAAATGTAGTCATTCGGTTGATTTTTATTGCAATACATTGAAATAAAAATCAAGAATCGCATTAAATCAAGGTTTTTTCGTTTCTACTGAAACGTAATGACCTATTATTTCACTTCTGTAAAGAAGATGTTGTTTTAAAGGTATGTAATGATATTTGAAAACCTTGATTTGATAGTCTTTCTACCTGGAATAAAATAAATGGTGATTAGAGAAATATGAATTTAATGAAATTTAATCAGTTAGGAATCAGTTGTGATAAAATAATATTCTTGGAAATCAGAATGTAGAATTTATTAGTATTGCCTTATCATAGGTTAGATATTTTCTTAATTAGACGAGGGTGTTACAGTTTCAATTTATGGTGTACATTGGTTGTAGAGGCATTAAACAAAATTACTCGTTATGATAGTTCATTAAAGGTATTATTTTATTTATATCAGATGTACAAAGTGTGTAGAGGAGTTTTTAGATAAGAATTACTTGAAAAGTATGTGTTTTTATGATATATATTATGTAGGAGGAATGTTATGGCGAAATTAACAAATTTTTATTTGAATAAACAGAATGAAATTAATTTACCAAGACTAGCTAAATTTTTTAAAGAAAAAAATATGCTTGAAAGAGAGAATAAGACTTGGGTGATTAATTTAGCGATAAAGGAACTTTTTGAAAGTCTAGAATCTGAGATTATAGATTTTGAAAATAATAATTAATTGACGCACTTCGCGTCTTTTTTTTGTAGCAAAACAGATATTTCTAATGTATCCGATATGTAACCTATATGTAATAAACATGTAATGTTTAAGTATTGATTTTTTTTCGCCTGCGTGATACTATATAAACATGATACATGTTAGAAATATATTAGATACATGTAAAAATATAATTTTAAAAATGAGGTTATGAATATGAGTAACAGTCGAGCTTCTCCATGCAAGATATAATTTCAAAAATAAGCTATATTTAATTTTAAAATTTTAATTTAAGGAGAAAGAAAATATGAAAACATTTAAAGAACTGGTTGATATTGAGGGAATGGTCTTTCCTAATTCTCATGGGGTGAAACGTGTACAGAGGTTTAATCCAGACGAGTCACCATGCTTTCTTTTAGACGATGAATCTAGGGAGTTACTTATGAGAAAATTACCATTTGATAAAATTAATGAACCAACTTTGAAAAAATTTGCTGAGAATATTATTGTATTAAATCGTCAAAAGCATCGTGTATCTGATAAATCTAGAATGGTATTGATGAATGAGGCTAACTACAGCTATAGTGGTGAATCATTCTATACTACTATTGTCGAATATTATTAACTTTGGTAGGAGAGGTTTTCTCTCCTCCGTTATTATACTTATAAACAAGGAGAACAAAAAATATGTTTAAAAATTTTTGTCAAAATGCTTTTATAAGCCTATATTTCATAGTGTCAACGCTAGGAGGCTTTTCTGCGCATCTAGATTTCCGTTCATTCTCCCCTTATCAATCAGTCAAAATAGCTTTATGCTTGGGGGTTACATTAATTTTATTGCAACTTCCAATGATGTTTGCTAAATTATTAGAGGTTTTGGAAATCAAAAAAGGTGAGACGAATGAATGATATCAGACGAATGAGATTATCTTTTTGCGTTTTTATAATTCTAATGGGGCTTTCGGTTTTTATCTTCCATCCTATTGGCGAAGGGATTTCTTTAATGTGTACTATTATAGCCACCCCATTTTTATTTACATTTGCCTTTTATTTCTTAAAAATCAAGCTAAGAAATTTATATATTACCATCAAGGATTTTATAGAAAAATTTAGATAGGTATAATATGTTAAAAATTAAACAAACAGCCTCTTTGTCAGAAAATTATATTATTACTAGTTCGACATTAAGGAACATCAAATGGTTTACTATAGTATTTTTGAGTATAATATCCCTCCTTTCTAGTACTATGTTTTTCAAATTGTTGTTTATTCAGTTAGTAATATTATTTATTGGTTTAATTACGACTTATCATATCGGAAATAAAATTAAAGAATGGACTCAGCGTGTTGAACCGCTATTAATCATTAGAGAAAACCTTCTATTTATGATTCGTAGAAATTCCTTTCTTTTTACAGCAACAAAAGATGGCGCTATTCTTCGTTCAGCTAAATTTAATTACCAATTGAATGATGTTTCAATTGTAGTCCTAGCATTGAAATCTGGTGATGAATTCACGAAAGAGATGGACAATTTAGACGTTCTCCTAAGTAGTGCTCTAGGAATAAGCCTATCGTCTAAAGAAATTTATGCTACTTATGTTGAATATGTCTTTGTGTATAGACCGCCCGAACGCCATCATATTAGTTCCCTCCCTCTTGAGGATAATAGTCTGAAAATAAAAATTTATGATGAATTCGTAATAGATGTAAGAAAAAATTATAATTTATTAATCTCAGGTTCCAGTGGTTCGGGTAAGAGTTACAGCACATATTTTATAGTGTCGAGATTTATTTCTCAGACCGTAAATGGGAAACATGCAAAAATATATGTGATTGACCCAAAAATGTCAGATATTTATAAATTATGCCAGCGTTCTAAGATGCCGATAGCCCATTATGGAACGAGTAATGAGGATGCCTTTAGAATTCTGCGTCACTATATCAAGGAGCTAGATAGACGTATGCTAATCTATAATCAAAGTGACTTGTTTGATAGTGTTGGTATAGATTTAGGCTTTCCTCCTTTACTGCTGATAATAGAAGAATATAGTTCTTTGGTTGCATCAATGGACGGTAAGGCTAAAAAGGATTTTGAAAATATGGTTGCCATCGTTGCTCAAAAAGCAAGGTCTTTATCTATGGGGGTCTGCATTGTTATGCAACAACCCCGTTCCGATAGCCTTTCGACCAACATTCGAGAGCAATTGGCCCATGCTATATTCCTTGGAATGCCTACTCGCGAATCTAGTCAGATGATGTTCGGCACAACAGATGTGCCCAATGTCAAGAAGGATAAAGGAGTTGGGCTTTACTCTACAGAGAGAGAGCCTCCCAAGGAATTTCAAGCCCCAATTTTTGACAGAGATGTATTTGAGACAATACTCCCAGTTTGGGAATGTGCTGCTAAAGATTATATGAAGGATGAAGATGAGGATGTATGAGATAGAAATACTTGTGAAGCTAGGAGATGGAAATGTAATGAAGGATTATGAATCTGATACCAATCCATATAAGGCGTTGCTAAAAGCAATGAATATGGCTCATATGTTTATTGTTGATGAGCTGGAATAAAAGGATATTTAATAATATGATTTTAAAACATATCTGTGAAGTATGCGGAAAAATAGAGGTATTAATGAGGATAAACAATGAACCATTGAGTATATTGCCAAACTCAGACGACGGTCTTTCGAACTAGCAAAATAGGGACGATTGCCCAGGAGGGGCAGAATCGAGCGGAGCGTTCTTCTTTTTGCTAGGAGAAAGAGCCAACCGACTGCTTTTGCAGGAGGTCAGAAAAAACAGCCCCAGTACTAATAGGGGGTGCACACATACATGAAATGTACTCTAAACCCTTGGTACGTAAGGGGTTACGGCTTGCTAGTTGTACCAAGAGGTCGCAAACTCTTGGGAGAGTAAGGATGAGAGGTGTTTTCATGTAGGATACGGAATTAAGGAGAAAAAATATGGTTTACAATATGACAGATACAAACATTAAAATTGGATTGCTTGACCTTGAAATGTCACAGTTTGATATTCCTAAGAAAGTAGTGATTTTGTCAGTTAGGGTGAGCAACAAATACAAAGAAATCAACGGTGAAAACGTGAAGACAGATGAAGTAAGTAAAATTACTTCTACTGTGCTTGACGCTGACAAAGTGAAAGTTCTAACTGAAATGGGAATTTCTACTGATGACTTAAAAGCGATTAACCTAGAAATTATCGGAAATCTGGATAAGATTGCAAAACTTGCTCAAAATGATTCTTTGTTGAATGTTTCTGTTGAATTGATTCGGCCTAAGGTTCGACTAGCTTGGAACATGGCTAGAAGTAATTGGGCGGGTGTAAAAATTGTGTGTGAGGATATTAAAATTCTAGGAGAATAATCCTATGAATACTGTTAGAATAGATTATTTTGCTGTTACTGTTAAGGATGTTCCGCCAGAAAGAGTTCTGACAGACATCCTTCTGATTCCTCTTGAAAACTTTTCCTTGAATGATTGGGGCATAAATAAGTATAAGCAACATTATTCTTGTTCAGAAATTAAGGTGTATTTTAATGCTGATAGGCTTTCTATGGGTGTATTTATCGAATTAAAAGGGCAAGGTTGTCGTCAATATGAAGAGTTTTTAAACAGTAACGAAAATAATTGGATTGCTTTGATAAATCGTTTATATCATCATAATGCCAACTTTACTAGACTAGATATTGCCCACGACATATTTGATGGTAGCTTAGATGTTCAACGAATATATGACTATTGCAAGAAAGGATTATGTATCTCGAAAGCAAAACACTTTGAATATCATGAGAAATCAGTTCTAGATTCTGGTGAGCGTGTAGGAGAAACAGTTGCAATAGGTTCACGAGGTAATCAGCAGTGGTGCATATATAATAAACGCATGGAGCAACTTGGTAAGCAAGAGCTTGTAGAAGTTTCGTCTTGGATTCGCGCAGAGCTTAGATGTTGGCAGGAAAAGGCTAATATAATTGCAGAGCAGTTATTTTTAAAACGTCCCTTATCGTCAATCTATTTTGAAGCTATCAATGGTCATTATCGCTTTGTTCGTCCAAATGCGACAGATAGCAATCATTGGAGAAGAAAAAAAGTCAAGTGGTGGATAGATTATCTAGGAACTGAAAACCAGACAGTTCTTAGTATTACAAGGGCTAAAACGACACTACGGCAGTCGGAGGCTTGGACAGAGAAACAAGTTGCGAAAACATTAGCAAAAGTCTATATTGCAAAGTATCAGGCCTATGATGTTCAAAAGGCGGAAGATTATATTCAAAGCTTGCTCAAAGAGGGACTTTCAAGGCTAACTGATAATGATGAAAAGGATATAGAACAATATATAAGAGAACAGAATAGTTCCCAATTTTGGGGACAAAAAAAGACGACTTGAAAATAAGTCGCCTCTAAAAATTAACTAACTAGATTATAGCATAAGAAAGGAAAGTATTCCAATGATAGAGCTTAAGACAAAGTCAGACTATGATTTAACTAAAAATTGGTATCGGAAGAAAGAATTTTTAGATGAACTTTGGAAGGGTATGAAATTACCTACATTGGATCACTACATTCGTCAAATGAGAAATAGTCCATATTCTTTTGGAATTTGTGGAACTCATGGGAATGTCTTTATTCATGCGGAGGTATTTAAAGATTGGTTTGATTATAAGATTTTCCATGAAAATGAGGCAGTTATAGCTTAGTATAAGGGGGTAAAAATGAAGGTAGGTAAGACTACTCGAGTTCTAACTGTTTATCAATGGAAACCAGACCCTTCTAAAAAGGGCAACGTGCTTGTTAAGTTTGCAATGAGATATACTCATCCTTTGATAACAAAAAGTCGTTATAAGTACCTTACAAGGGGAGAAAATAAAGGGTGGTATACGACTAAGGCAATACCAACAGGAAAAGACAGTAAGGGACATGAGAAGTTACTTATTTCTGATATAAAGAATAGTCAGCTGATTACAAAAGTTTCAAAGATATTAAATGAAATGATTGATGAAACCGTATTAGATTTGACTGGAGAAAAACCAAAGAAATTAGAGCCTAGTAAAACTTTATGCCTCAAAGAGATAGCTAGACCGTATGATGAAAACAGTGAATTATACGGTTTAGCTTTTAAGTGGTGGGTCAATCGTGTTAAGCCTGCCAAGAATACTCTAAAGACTAGAGTTAGTGTTTATAACCAGCATATTTCCCCATATTTCAACGAAAATATGAGCCTTAAACAGTTCTGTATGGAACAGGAAAAAATGCAAGATATTATAAATAATGCAAGTGAGGGAACTTCAAAGAACATTCATATCTATCTTAAAATGATATTTGATTGGGCGGTAGAACAAGGAGAATTGACAGCGTCGCAACACCCTATTTTGAATAAGAGGGTTAAGCGTAAGACACTAACAAGTGCAGAAGAGCAGGCGAAACTTAGGGAAGATATAGCTGAAAAATATCTTGAAGTTGAAGAGGCTAATCAAGTATTTAAAATTATTGAAAATTGGACTAAGCGACATAATAATGAACTAGTTGCTGATGTACTCAGAATTATCTACTTGACAGGTATGAGACCGAGTGAAGCATTAGGTTTGAATGAAGATGTTCTAGATTTCAAGAATAAACTCATTAAGGTTCATTGGCAGAGGGCAAGCCATAATAAGACTGACAAAGAAATGGCAGAAGAAGGCTTGCGTGATGAGAAGGAACGATATAGAGCAATTCTAAAAACTAAAGAAAGCGTTAGAACTATTCCGATGTCACCAAAAGTAGAACAAATTTTACTTAAATATATTGAAAGAAATAAGTTTCAGGCGAGATTTAATCCGACTTATCATGATATGGGATATATTTTTACTAGGGTATACATAAAAGGGAAGAACCAGCAGGGCAGTCCATTGTATCATACAGAAATTTCAATGTTCTTAAGAGGTGGAACTAGTCAGTCCGCTAAGTATAATAAGAAAAGTGGAAAATCCTATAAGGATATTGATGACCTAGTTGATTTTGGTAGGCCTGTTCACATAGTTCCCCATATGTTCCGACATAGTTTTGTTTCAGTCATGGCTGATAAGAATGTAAGCTTAAACGTTATTCGAGAGTTTGTGGGACATTCAGAAGATAGTAGAGAAATAGAAAAAATCTATCTTCATGTTATGCAAAAGGGAAAACATAAGATTGAACAAGCTATGATAGATTTGTCTAAAATAATCTCTTGATTATTATAATCAGTTAAAATTCAGTTATTTTTCTAAACTTAAAAGAAAAAGCCTTAGAAATGTTGATTTCATAGGCTTTCTGTATGTTGTATTATTTAACTTCTGTAAACACAACGTGTTTGCGAAGTTTTGGTGAGTATTTCTTCAATTGAAGACGGTCTGGAGTGTTACGTTTGTTTTTAGAAGTAAGGTACAAGCGTTCACCAGATTCTTTGTGTTCAAGTGTAATATTTACGCGCATGGTATCTCCCTTCTATTATTCAGCTGATGCAGCTTTAGCGATTTTACGTCCTTTGTAGTATCCTTTAAGTGATACACGGTGAGAACGTGAGTAATCTCCAGTAGTTTCGTCAAAGTTTACAGATGGAGCTGTTACTTTGTAGTGTGTACGACGTTTGTTTTTCTTCGCTTTTGAAGTGCGACGTGCAGGTACTGCCATTTTGATTTCTCCTTTAGGTATTTATATTCGATTCAATCTACTGATTTTCATCAACCATATTAGAATAACACATTTTTTTTGTAAAGTAAAGTTACTTGACAAAAAAAGATGAAAAAATTCTCCTGTCAGTCCTAGCAGACAGGAGAAGGTGTTAAATATCAATCTCAAATGGTTCGTCAATGGTTTCTGATACGTATTTTCCGTCTTTCTTCCGTTGTTTGACACATTCTGTGAGGAGATATTCGATTTGCCCATTGACTGAACGAAAGTCATCTTCTGCCCATGATGCGAGTGCAGCGTATAACTTTGTTGAGAGTCGAAGGGGGATCTGCTTCTTTTTAGCTTCAGCCATCTTTAGTAAAGACTTCCTGTGTTGACAATTGGTTGTGCATCATGATTGCCACAGAGTACGACAAGGAGATTTGAAACCATGGCAGCTTTTCGTTCTTCGTCAAGCTCTACCAATTCCCCTTCATTGAGTCGTTCTAGTGCCATTTCAACCATTCCTACAGCACCATCCACAATCATCTTACGGGCATCAATAATGGCAGATGCTTGTTGGCGTTGAAGCATGACAGCAGCAATTTCTGGAGCGTAAGCTAGGTAAGTAATACGTGCTTCAAGGATTTCCAAGCCAGCATCCTCAACACGACTTTGGATTTCCTCACGAATACGGTTAGCTACAATCTCACTAGAACCACGGAGACTACCTTCATCTGCTTGCCCGTCACCTGTAGTATCCACATTAGGAGAGACATCGTAAGGATAGATGCGGACAATATTTCGGAGGGCGCTATCACATTGCAATGAAAGATATTCTTTGTAGTTGTCCACATTGAAGACTGCTTTGGCTGTATCAACAACTCTCCAAGTTACCGCGATCCCGATTTCTACGGGATTTCCTAGACAATCATTGATTTTTTGGCGAGAATTGCTCAAGGTCATAACCTTGAGGGAAATCTGTTTTTTGCCAATTTCAATGTTTACATCATTGCCATTTGATGATTTCATTCCTGACAAAGGAGATTTTGTGCTAACATCACCACTTTGTCCCAGTCTAGTGTGATTTGCAGGGTTGACTGCTACGCTGAAGGGATTAACAAAGTAAAAACCAGGTTCTTTGATGGTACCTGTATAGTTACCAAAAAGGGTCAAAACCAGAGCTTCCTGAGGTTTGACAACTTTTAAACCAGCATGAGCTAGGCCTGCAATTAAGCTTAATAAAAGTCCGATAATAATTCCAAAAATGTTTTCCGAAGTAGCACCCATTATCAATATAAAGATACCAAGTATGATTGTCAACTCAATGAGAATCAATGCGAATACACCATTTGGTTTTGAATTGATGAGTTTTTCAGTCATAAGAATGACCTCCTGTTATTTGATATCTAAATGATATCACTTTAATTTATAAAGTCAAGAAATAAATGTAACATTTTTAAAGAAAATACTTCTGTATAGAATTTTCTGAAAATTCAAGAATTTTCTTCTGTTCATTGCTTTTAAAATGTGCTATAATAATAAAAACTGAAATGGGAGGGAACAAATGACTGAATTAGATAAACGTCACCGCAGTAGCATTTATGACAGCATGGTTAAATCACCAAACCGTGCCATGCTTCGTGCGACTGGTATGACAGATAAGGACTTTGAAACACCGATTGTTGGGGTCATTTCGACTTGGGCGGAAAATACACCATGTAACATTCACTTGCATGATTTTGGGAAATTGGCGAAAGAGGGTGTCAAATCGGCAGGTGCTTGGCCTGTTCAGTTTGGTACTATTACCGTAGCGGACGGGATTGCCATGGGAACGCCTGGTATGCGTTTCTCTTTGACATCTCGTGATATCATTGCGGACTCCATCGAGGCGGCTATGGGTGGTCATAACGTCGATGCCTTCGTCGCTATCGGTGGCTGTGATAAGAACATGCCTGGTTCTATGATTGCTATTGCAAATATGGATATTCCAGCTATTTTCGCTTATGGTGGAACCATTGCACCGGGAAATCTTGATGGCAAAGACATCGACTTGGTTTCTGTTTTTGAGGGTATCGGAAAATGGAACCACGGTGACATGACGGCTGAGGACGTGAAACGTCTTGAATGTAATGCCTGCCCTGGCCCTGGTGGCTGTGGTGGTATGTATACTGCTAATACCATGGCGACTGCTATCGAAGTTTTGGGTATGAGTTTGCCAGGTTCTTCATCTCACCCAGCTGAATCAGCTGATAAGAAAGAAGACATCGAAGCAGCAGGACGTGCTGTTGTTAAGATGTTGGAACTTGGTCTCAAACCATCAGATATCTTGACTCGTGAAGCCTTTGAAGATGCCATCACTGTGACTATGGCTCTCGGTGGTTCTACAAATGCCACTCTTCACTTGCTTGCCATTGCCCATGCTGCCAATGTTGACTTGTCACTTGAGGACTTCAATACGATTCAAGAGCGTGTGCCTCACTTGGCTGACTTGAAACCATCTGGTCAGTATGTCTTCCAAGACCTCTACGAAGTCGGTGGTGTGCCTGCGGTTATGAGATATCTCTTGGCAAATGGTTTCCTTCATGGAGACCGCATTACATGTACTGGTAAGACTGTAGCTGAGAACTTGGCTGACTTTGCAGACCTTACACCAGGTCAAAAAGTTATCATGCCTCTTGAAAATCCAAAACGTGCGGACGGTCCATTGATTATCTTGAACGGGAACCTTGCTCCTGATGGTGCGGTTGCCAAGGTATCAGGTGTTAAAGTACGTCGTCACGTTGGTCCAGCTAAGGTCTTTGACTCAGAAGAAGATGCTATCCAGGCTGTTTTGACAGATGAAATCGTTGATGGCGATGTAGTCGTTGTTCGTTTCGTTGGACCTAAGGGTGGTCCTGGTATGCCTGAGATGCTGTCACTTTCATCAATGATTGTTGGTAAAGGTCAAGGAGACAAGGTTGCCCTCTTGACGGATGGTCGTTTCTCTGGTGGTACTTATGGTCTGGTTGTGGGACATATCGCTCCTGAAGCTCAGGATGGTGGACCAATTGCCTACCTTCGTACAGGCGATATCGTTACGGTTGACCAAGATACCAAAGAAATTTCCATGGCCGTATCTGAAGAAGAACTTGAAAAACGCAAGGCAGAAACAACCTTACCACCACTTTACAGTCGTGGTGTCCTCGGTAAATACGCTCACATCGTATCATCTGCTTCACGCGGAGCCGTGACAGATTTCTGGAATATGGACAAGTCAGGTAAAAAGTAAACTCAAAAAGCAAACTCAAAAAGCAAGCCAACTTCGGCTTGCTTTTTTTCATCTTCAAAAGTAATTTGCCTGCTTAACGAGGTGGTAGTCCAAGGGCAATACGGCCGTAGCGACTGATTCGTGTGATTTTCCAAGCAGGTGACCAGGTAACTTCAACCTTGACATCTTCGATACCCTCGATTTGTTTCAGACCTGCAACGATTTCGATAGGCAAGCTTTCGGCGCAATCGCAGGCAGTATCAGTGAAGGTCATGACAATCTTGCAGAGACCCGTTTCGTCCAGATTGATTTCATAAATCAGTCCTAGATTGTAAACATCCAATTCCACATCTGTATCAAAAACCTTCTCTAGTTTTTCGATAATTTGGTCTTGTAAGGCCAAAGCACGGTCATTGATTTTGATATCCTCTCTCATTACAGTCCCTCCACGTGATAAATATCCTCTATTTTCTCATAATTCTGACAATTTGGCAAGTTTTTGATGAATTTTCTGAAAAGACTCTCTTGAGATTTTCTTCTCTCACTGTTTTAATCCCTCTATTTATGGTAAAATAAGACTATTAAGTTTAAAGAGGATTCCCTATGAAATTACAAAAACCAAAAGGAACGCAGGATATTTTACCTGCTGAATCTGCCAAATGGCAGTACGTTGAGGGCTTTGCCCGTGAGATTTTCAAGCGATATAACTATGCAGAAGTGCGTACGCCTATTTTTGAGCATTACGAGGTTATCAGCCGCTCTGTCGGAGATACAACGGATATCGTAACCAAGGAAATGTATGACTTCTATGACAAGGGTGACCGCCATATTACTCTCCGTCCAGAAGGAACTGCGCCCGTTGTCCGTTCCTATGTAGAAAATAAACTCTTCGCCCCAGAAGTGCAAAAGCCAAGTAAGTTCTACTACATGGGACCTATGTTCCGTTATGAGCGTCCACAGGCAGGGCGTTTGCGCCAGTTCCACCAGATTGGTGTTGAGTGTTTTGGATCTAGCAATCCAGCTACCGATGTGGAAACAATCGCGATGGCAGCCCATTTCTTGAAAGAAATCGGTATCCAAGGTGTCAAATTGCACCTTAACACTCTTGGAAATCCTGAGAGCCGTGCAGCCTACCGTCAAGCCTTGATTGACTATTTGACACCGCTCAAGGAGACCTTGTCTAAGGATAGCCAACGTCGCTTGGAGGAAAATCCTCTCCGTGTATTGGACTCTAAGGAAAAAGAAGACAAGGTGGCAGTGGAGAATGCACCGTCTATCTTGGATTTCCTTGATGAAGAAAGCCAAGCTCATTTTGATGCTGTGCGTCAGATGTTGGAGAATCTTGGAGTAGATTACATCATCGATACCAATATGGTGCGTGGTCTAGACTACTATAACCACACTATTTTCGAGTTTATTACTGAGATTGAGGGCAATGACCTGACCGTCTGTGCGGGTGGTCGTTACGATGGTTTGGTTTCTTACTTTGGAGGCCCTGAAACTGCTGGATTTGGTTTTGGACTTGGTGTAGAGCGCCTGCTTCTCATTCTTGAAAAGCAAGGTGTGGCCCTCCCTATCGAAAACGCCCTAGATGTCTATATCGCAGTCTTGGGTCAAGGAGCAAATGTCAAGGCCTTGGAATTAGTACAGACTCTTCGCCAACAAGGTTTCAAAGCAGAGCGTGATTACCTCAACCGTAAACTCAAAGCTCAATTCAAGTCAGCCGATGTCTTTGCGGCTAAGACCCTCATCACCCTAGGAGAAAGTGAAGTCGAAAGCGGACAAGTGACGGTCAAGAACAATCAAACCCGAGAAGAAGTGGAAGTTGCGCTTGAGACAATCAGCCAAAACTTCTCAGAAATCTTTGAAAAACTAGGATTTTAATAACAGAAAAACTGGTCAGAGAACTACTCTGACCTTTTTCTTTTGCAAAATGACAAAAATCATAAACTTTTTGACAAATATGCTTGTCAAAAAGAAAAAGATGTGTTACAATATAAGCAAGTTAAGAGAAAAGGAGCAAGGAACGATTATGTGGGCATTAGGATTTGTACCTCTTGTGATTATGTTTTATCTCTATCATACCCAAAGGGTCAAGAAATTAGAGAATAAAATCAAAAGAATTGAGCAAAAACAGAAAGGAAATAAAGAAATGTCAAGATTATTAAAAGAATTGATTGGGAAAACACCGACAATCGTTGGACAAGTTTTTGGAACAGATAACTGGGAAGTTGTGGATGTAGATGAGGAATGGGTCAAGCTACGTCGTGTTAATAAAAAAGGAAAAGAAAAATTCAAACTACAACGCATTGAGGATATCCAGACAGTTGAATTTGACGGAGAGTAGGTGTGTAACATGCAACTAAAAAATCGTCTAAAAGAGCTTCGAGCTCGCGATGGTCTTAATCAAACCGAACTGGCCAAGTTGGCAGGGGTTTCCAGACAGACCATTAGCCTACTAGAACGGGATGAATACACCCCATCCATTATCATTGCTCTGAAAATATCTCAAATTTTCAACGAAACAGTCGAATCGGTATTTCGCTTAGAGGAGGATGAGTGATGAACAAGTATAAAGTGATCTATTATGTAGTTGTCGTAGCTCTATTAATCAGCGTATTTCTATTGATTGGGATAGACTTAGGCTGGTTTAGTCCCTATCAAAGTAACCAATTTGTTTGGGCCTACTTTGCTCTTATCCCAGTCGTTGACTGGATTGAAAAGAAAGCAAACAATTTAGCGAGTGAAAAAGGAGAATGAAAATGAAAAAGAAAAATAAAGGTGGATTGTTATTTTTAATGTCTGTTGTCTTTGGAGGTTTCTTGGGAGGTTTTGTAGGGATGTTTAAGGATGCTGCCGAATCCCACGCAATCATTTTAGATGTAAAAGTCTTGATACCCTGGATATCAACTATTTGTTTACTGATAGGTTTCATTAGCATTCTTTTGACGTTCAATTTCTTAAAGAAAAGCAGAACATTTCACTCCTTGTATCAAGAGGAAATGGATGATGATCTGAATGAAAGCTATTATGTGCAAATGTATCGGAATCTTGAGTTTGGAAGCATTGCTTTTAATATTACAAACGTAGCGATTTTATTGGCTCTCTTCATTTCAGCAAGTGAAATGGTTGTACTAAATGGAAGCCATCTAACCTTATCTCTTTCTTTTTTGGGATTAGTATTGATTTTTAATGTTCAAAAATATTTTTATAAAACCATTGCGATTGTTCGCCAGTTTGATTTGGTATTTTTCTCTATGCCAAAGGATATCTTAGGCTATGTCAATTCTTACGATGAAGGGGAGCGCCAGGCTAATTTGGAACAGAGTTTTCGGATTTTATTCCAATTACATCAGTATGTCTTGCCAACCTTGTACTTTCTGATTGCTCTCTTTTCCTTACTGACAGGAGAGATTCAGCTACTAGCTTTCGTACTTGTCGGAGCGATCCATGTTTATATCAATGTGATGCAGTTACCTATGGTAAAACGCTATTTCAAATAAAGGAGTTTCTATGATTCGTGTTGAAAATGTAAGCAAAAGTTTTGGGAGCAAAAAAGCTCTTCATCAGATTTCTTTTGAGATTAAGGAGGGTGAAATCTTTGGTTTTCTTGGCCCTTCTGGCTCAGGTAAAACAACCATGATCAATGTCTTAACAGGACAGTTGGCTGCAGATCAAGGTAAAACAGTTTTGTTAGGCAAGAATTCTCAAGATTTAACCTCAAATGATTTGGAACAAATTGGTATTGTTAGTGATGGCAGTGGTTTTTATGAAAAGATGAGTCTTTATAAAAATCTTCTCATCTATGCTAAGTTATATGGCCTCAAGGCAGATAGAGTAGTTCAGGTGCTTCAACAGGTTGGATTGGCAGATGCTAAAGATATTATCGCAGAAAAACTATCTACAGGAATGAAACAACGAATGTTCTTGGCCCGTGCCCTTCTTAATGCTCCTAAGATTCTCTTCCTTGATGAGCCAACCAGTGGCTTAGACCCTACAACATCTAAGATGATTCATACCCTACTTCAAGAATTAAAGCAGGCGGGGACAACTATCTTTCTGACCACGCATGATATGAATGAGGCAACTCTGCTTTGTGATCGCTTATCTCTTTTAAATAAGGGTAATTTAATAGAGTATGGAAGTCCACAAGATATTATCCAGAAGTACCATGTGGATAAGAAAGTACGTGTGGTTTATAACGATGGACGAGAACAGATAGTTCCATTTGAAGAGTTACCACATTTAGACACGACAGATTTGATGATGGTTCACTCTTGTGAGCCGACACTAGAAGAAATCTTTATCAGATTGACAGGAGAAAAGTTAGATGTTTAGAAAATTAAATGCCCTACTATGGTTAAGAGTGCAAGTTCTTATTAGCAATTCAACTTTGTTAGCGACTTTATTGATTCCTTTTGGTATTGCTGTTTTATATAATGAATTTTTAAATAAGAATGGACAATTGAGCCTATTTTTACTATCTTCTAGCTTGACGATGGTCTTGAGCATGGGAAGTGGTTATATGGTATCGATTATGATGGCAGAAGATAAGGAAAAACGAAATCTTAAATCACTCATCCTAAGTGGTGTGACAGCAACAGAATATACTTTCAGTATGCTTGTTCTCCCTATTCTGATAATGTTACTTGCTATGATTGTACTTCCCATCTATCTTAAAGTAGATCTATCTGGTTATTTATTTGCTTACGTTATCTATTTGCTCCTAGCAACTATTAGTATTATTTTTCTCAACCTTCTAATCGGTGCGGTGTCAGATACTCAATCTAAAGCGCAAGTTTATAGTATCTTCCCTATGTTAATTGTCTCTTTTTTACCTATAATTGCTCTTCAAAATGATACGGCTCAGAAAGTGTTAGATTACTCGTTCGTCGGTCCTATTGTAAATCTTTTAAATCAAAAGGGTGGAGAAATATCCTTTTCTAATATCGGCATGTTACTTGCCTGGGTACTTGTGTTAGGAATAGCGAACCTCTTTGTATTGAAAAATAGCTATAAAGCAAGATAGGAGATTTATATGAAACTACTTAAAAACCTTGGCTGGTTTCTTCTAGCCATTCTATCCTTTTACTTTATCTATGGCTTCATTCAGGTGCTCGCGACTACGTCGCTTGCCTTAGGTGCTTCACCCTATGCTGTTACCCTACTCTATGTAGCCTTGGCTGGAGTTTATGTGTACGGCGTTTACAAATGGTATCAGAAAGGTCTTGTTCGTATTGAGAAGAGTGGCTTCAACCGATTTATTTGGCTTCCTGCCTTGGTTTGGTTCTTATCTCTGGTTGTCCAGTTTTTCTTGCCAAATGATCCTTCAGTAAATCAGCAAATAGCGATAGACTTGACCTTGTCTCAACCACTTTTCTCATTCTTTGCGGTCGTTATTTTTGCTCCTTTGACGGAAGAACTTATCTTTAGAGGGATGTTGGCACGCTATCTCTTTCCTAAGCAGGACAATAGTAAACAAACTCTGCTTTTCCTTCTGGTATCTAGTGTTCTGTTTGCCTTGATTCATTTCCCAGGTGATGTGCAACAATTTTTAGTTTATGCTAGTCTTGGTTTTAGCTTGGGCTTGGCTTATATTAGCAGAAAAGGTCTGGTCTACAGTATTTCTCTCCATGCTTTGAATAATTTAGTCAGCTTTTTGATGATTCTCATGCTATAATAGAGTCAGGAGGTCACATGAAACGAGTAATTTTATTAGCAGTGATTCAAGCAGTTGTTCTATTTTTCATCATTGGGGGACTAGCTTATGCCTTCAAAGGTGATTTCTTCTATAGCCACCTAGCAGTTGTCTTTGCCCCTATTGCAGGTGTCTTGCGCTTTGGGACAGCTTACACAACGGAGATTGTCTTGCCTCGAAAGGCAGCCGAAATTGCTGAAAAGCGTAAAGCAGGCAAAAATTCAAAATAAAAGAGTCCGGTGAAGTTCATCGGATTTTTGTATGGGCGTCAATTTTTAGAGTCTTCACTTGATTTTTTAAGACAGGCAAACTTTTCTGATGATTTTCATGAAGAGCCTGCGCTTTTATGGTAAAATAGTAACAGAATAAAAGAGGAGAGAAAACATGAAACGTAGTATGTATGCTGGTCGTGTTCGTGAGGAACACATCGGACAAGAAATAACCTTGAAAGGATGGGTTGGCCGTCGTCGTGACCTTGGTGGTTTGATTTTTATCGACCTTCGTGACCGTGAAGGAATCATGCAGTTGGTTATCAACCCTGAAAAAGTCTCTGCAGAGATTATGGAAACAGCTGAAAGCCTTCGTAGCGAATTTGTTATCGAGGTGACTGGACAGGTCGCTGCGCGTGAGCAAGCCAATGATAAGTTGCCAACTGGTGCAGTTGAGTTAAACGTGACAGCTCTGACAGTGCTTAATACAGCTAAGACAACCCCATTTGAGATTAAGGATGGGATTGAGGCCAATGACGATACACGTTTACGTTACCGTTACCTTGACCTTCGTCGTCCAGAAATGTTGGAAAATCTTAAACTTCGTGCTAAGGTGACCCACTCTATCCGCAACTACTTGGATGAGTTGGAGTTTATCGACGTGGAGACACCATTCCTTTCTAAGTCAACGCCTGAAGGGGCGCGTGACTACTTGGTGCCATCTCGTGTTAATAAAGGGCATTTCTATGCTCTTCCTCAAAGTCCACAAATCACGAAACAACTCTTGATGAATGCTGGTTTTGACCGCTACTACCAAATCGTTAAATGTTTCCGTGACGAGGACTTGCGTGGTGACCGCCAGCCTGAGTTCACTCAGGTCGACTTGGAAACGTCTTTCCTTACTGAGCAAGAAATCCAAGATATCACAGAAGGTTTGATTGCGCGCGTGATGAAGGAAACTAAAGGCATCGAAGTGACACTTCCATTCCCTCGTATGAAATACGATGACGCTATGGCTCTTTACGGTTCTGACAAGCCAGATACCCGTTTCGACATGTTGCTTCAGGACCTGACAGAAGTAGTCAAAGGTATAGACTTTAAAGTCTTTTCAGAAGCACCTGCTGTAAAAGCCATTGTGGTCAAAGGAGCTGCGGACAACTACTCACGTAAAGACATTGACAAGATGACGGAAGTAGCCAAACAATATGGTGCCAAAGGTCTTGCTTGGGTCAAGGTTGTTGATGGAGAATTAAACGGACCAGTTGCCAAGTTCTTGACTGGCATCCAAGCAGAATTGACAACAGCGCTTGCTCTTGAAGATAAGGACTTGGTTCTCTTTGTGGCAGATACGCTTGAAGTGGCCAATGCAACTCTTGGTGCCCTTCGTGGACGTATTGCCAAAGAGCTTGGCTTGATTGATAACGATAAATTCAACTTCCTTTGGGTAGTTGACTGGCCGATGTTTGAATGGTCTGAAGAAGAAGGTCGCTACATGAGCGCCCACCATCCATTCACACTTCCACAGGAAGAGACTGCTCACGAATTAGAAGGTGATTTGGCGAAGGTTCGTGCCATTGCTTACGATATCGTCTTGAACGGTTATGAACTTGGTGGTGGTAGCCTTCGTATCAATCAAAAAGACCTTCAAGAACGCATGTTCAAGGCTCTTGGTTTCTCAGCTGAAGAAGCAAATGACCAGTTTGGCTTCCTTCTTGAAGCCATGGACTATGGTTTCCCACCACACGGTGGCTTGGCTATCGGGCTTGACCGATTTGTCATGCTTTTAGCAGGGGAAGAAAATATCCGTGAAGTTATTGCCTTTCCTAAGAACAACAAGGCAACTGACCCAATGACACAAGCTCCTTCAACAGTAGCTCTCAAACAACTAGAGGAACTCAGCTTACAAGTAGAAGAAGATGAAACAAGCAAAACGAATTAAGCGGTGGCGCTATTATCTGCGCCGCTTTGCTTATCAGATAAAAATTTTACGTGTCTTACAAAGCATCTCTCGCGAAAAATATGATGAGAAGATTTCGGCCTCTCTGGTCTATGGATTTTTATCAGCAGTAGCGGTCAATTTCTTTTTCCAACCAGGTCATGTGTATTCGAGTGGTGCGACAGGTCTGGCACAGATTATCTCTGCCTTGAGTAATCACTGGTTTGGTTTTCATATCCCGATTTCGTTGACCTTCTATGCCATTAATTTCCCTTTGATGGTCTTGGCTTGGTATCAAATTGGGCATAAGTTCACCGTCTTTACCTTTATAACGGTATCCATGAGTTCCTTCTTTATCCAGTTTGTCCCTGTGGCGACCTTGACGGAGGATCCCATTATCAATGCCCTTTTTGGGGGTGTTGTCATGGGCTTGGGGATTGGTTTTGCTCTTCGAAACAATATCTCCAGTGGTGGGACGGATATCGTCAGCCTGACTATTCGCAAGAAAACGGGTAAGAATGTTGGTAGTATTTCTTTCTTGGTAAATGGGACCATCATGCTGATAGCAGGCTTGACCTTTGGTTGGGAATACGCTCTCTACTCTATGATTACCATCTTTGTCTCTAGCCGTGTCACAGACGCTGTCTTTACCAAGCAAAAACGGATGCAGGCCATGATTGTGACCAATCATCCAGAGAAGGTAATTGAAAAAATCCATAAAAAATTGCACCGCGGTGCAACCATGATCCACGATGCAGAAGGAACCTATAATCACGAAAGAAAGGCAGTTTTAATCACTGTCATTACACGTGCAGAGTTTAATGAATTTAAACAGATTATGAAACAGGTGGATCCAGGTGCCTTTGTCTCTGTATCTGAGAATGTTCATATTCTGGGACGATTCGTTGAAACAGAAAATTAGTGATCAAAAAAACCAGCGCAAGCTGGTTTTTATTTTTCGATAATTTTGTGGGCGATTAACTGACGGTAACAAATTTGTTTATTGCTTTTAGCATCGTTGATAATTTGGAGAATGGTTTCAAATGATGTTCGACCAAGTTCTAGGCTATTGATATCGACATAGGCTGCCAAGTTGAGCTTGGGATTGACTGAGTCGAAGCTGAGAACAGGGACATCCAGCTGGTGCTTAGCGATGTAGTCACAGACTCCTTCAGCTAGGAGGCTATCAGTTGTGATGATAGCATCAATCATAGGATCATGTTTAAATAAACGCTTACTGAATTGATAACCTTTTTCTTCTAGAAATTCGTTCGCAAAATAGGTCAAGTTACTATCAAGAGGCAGTTGGTACTGTTTGAGTGCTGACTCATAGCCTGTTAAACGGTCTTGTGTTACGAAGAGTCGCTTAGTACCTCCGATAAAGGCAATTCGCTTGCAGCCTTTTTTGATGAAATATTCAGTCGCATCAAAGCCAGCTTGAACGTTGTCATTATCGACAAGTGGAATGAAGGGGGACAGAGATTTTCCGAGGATGAGGAAGGGAAACTGCTCATCAGCCACCAGTTTGACTAAAGGATCTTCCTCTTCGGCATAAAGGAAAATTAAACCGTCTACACGTTTACCATAGACCATTTGTGAGATGGCAGTAAGACGCTCCTTCTCATCTTTCCCTGTTGCTATCTGAATGGCATAGTGGTTTTCAGATGCGACTTGAGAGATGCCGCGTAGGACTGATGGAAAGAAAGGATTCTGGTAGAAGGCATCTGAATCATCAGGAAGGACCAAGCCGATAACTTGGGTATAACTGCTTACCAAACTACGAGCGTTGAGGTTGGGGTGGTAATTGAGCTCCTTCATTGCCTTGCGAACACGTTTTTTTGTTTCGTCGCTAATGGTTGATTTATTTTGAATAACACGGGTTACAGTTGAAGGCGAAACACCAGCAGCCTTGGCCACGTCTTTAATCGTAACGGGCATAAAAATCTCCTATTTATGGTAATCTGGATCACGGAAATGTGTTTTATAAAAGATAGTGACCAGATACAGAACAAAAAGAATGTTTTGTACAGTTATCAGGGTTGTCATATTTTGGCCAAGTAATCCCAAAATAAGCGTAATCAGAGTTGGTAATCCTAAACAGTTCAAGATAAAATGGTAGCACTCTTTAAAGGTTCTAAATGAAAAGAGGCGTGATTTCTTAGTGATATAAAGGAGAAGACTCGCGCCTAGAGAGACGATAAAGAAATTCAAACCAAAGAGGAAGCTCGCACCGAGAACTAGGAAGAGACTGATATAGACACGATTCTGCTGGTACCAGTCTTTAGAAATTGCTTGGGTCAAGCTGTCTTTGCTTTTGAAACTCTCAGTTTCAATCGCTCGGTAAGAGATGCGGGTCAGCTCTTTACTCTCCTTGCTGATGACTAGTTCTTTCGTATCGAAATGCAGTTGCAAGTCCTTAGGTAATTCCTTGCTTTGACTTGGACCGATTAAAAGAGAAGGCGCTTGATTAGCTGTTCCTGTATAGGTTAATGTGCCATCAACAATTGCAGCATGTTCAGAGAGATTCTGGACAACCTCATCTGTAAGAGGTTCATAGACATTATCGATAAAGGTTTCTAGCGGATAAGTATCTTGTGAACTGTTTTGGATGGCAATGGGTACCATAGACAAGCTGATAAGGAAAATACTGGTGAAGAGCAGTTGAAACCAGTTGAGCCCGAAACGTTTGGATAGGGGCTTACGAAATCCCCAAATACTTGAAAAATAGGAAAATGGATATGGAAGCATAGGTATCTTTCTAAAAGGTGTTTTCTATATGAGTATTATTATATAGAGAAATGCGCTTTATTTCAAGTCTAGGAGAAAAATTGCTTGTTGCAAGGATAGTTTTATAGTCACAAGCTTCAAAATGAAAAAGGGTGGCGGGGATATATTATCCCTTGTCGCCACCACTTGTAAGTCCTGAAACAAAGTTCTTTTGTAGGAAGAAGAAGAGAATACAGATTGGAAGAGCGATGAGGATAGCACCTGCTGAGAAGTAGGCAATCTTCATGTTTTTCGCATTGTTGACGAAAGTTTGGAGACCTACGGCAACAGTAAAGTATTCTTTCTCACGAAGCAAGAAACTAGAGAGGATGTAGTCCCCGAAAGGTCCCATGAAGGCCCAGAGAGCTTGTACGGCAACCATTGGGCGAACAAGTGGAAGAACAATTTGCCAGAAGCGGCGGAAGTGTCCTGCACCGTCTAGTTTTGCAGATTCGTCTAGAGACATTGGCACTGTATCGAAGTAGCCTTTCATGAGCCAAGCATTCATCGGGATACCTCCACCAACGTATAGGAAGATGAGGAACCAGCTGTGGTTAAGGGCGTTCAACATAAGCGCCATAACGAAGAAGGCTGTCAAAGCGGCCATGGTTGGCACCATTTGGATAATCAAGAAGAAAACCAAACTTTGTTTACGAGCCAAGAAGTTGTAACGGCTGTAGGCATAACCAGCAAGTACGATGATACTTGTTTGAACAGCCATAGTAATCAAGGCGATAATCAAAGTGTTGAGGTACCAAGTACCGTACAAGGTTTCAGAGAAGAGTCCTTGGAAGTTAGCAAAACTAAAGTCGACGTTGCTGTCTAGTTTAAAGGCTACTACGTTACCAGTCTTGAAGGCTGACATAATGGTAATCAACAGTGGATAGATAATCACAATTGATAGACCAATCAGGTAAAGGTAAGTAAGGGTTTGAGTCAGTCTACGTTTGAGTTTGATTGAGTTATTCATCTTAGACGTCCTCCATATCAAATGCGTGTAGTTTCTTGAATGCGATCATAGAGATTGAGATGACAATGATAGAGATAATCAAGGTAACAGCTGCCGCCATTGAGTATTGAGGAGATGTACCTGTTGTCAAACGGTAGATCCATGAGATCAAGATATCGGTTGAACCAGCTCCACCACCGACACTACCAGGTCCTCCAGCGTTGAAGAGGTACATGATAGAGAAGTTGTTAAAGTTGAAGGTATATTGGCTGATCAATGTTGGAGCTGCAACAGCTAAAATCATTGGGAAAGTGATGTTGCGGAATTTTTGCCAAGCATTAGCACCGTCAATATAAGCTGCTTCGTAAAGGTCGTTAGGAATAGATTGCAAGATACCCAAAGTCAAAACGTAGATGTATGGGAATCCAAGCCAACCTTGCATCATAATCAAGGCAATCTTAGTCCAAGTTGGGTCTGTTTTCCAAGGAATAAGAGCACCATCAAGGAAAGGAAGGAATTTAGCCAAGATTGGCAATACTTGAGTGTTGATAGCACCAACACTATCGTTAAACATGTTTGAGAATGTCAAGATAGTGATGAAGGCTGGAACAGCCCAAGGAAGAAGGAAAATAACACCAAAGATACGTTTTCCTTTGATAAATGGTTGGTTAGCAATGATAGCTGTGAAGATACCAATCACGATCTGTAAAGTTGAGGCAGATAAAGCCCAAATGATAGTCCAAGAAAGGACGGCACCAAAGGCAGAACGGAAAGTACTCAAGCTCCAGATGTTCGTAAAGTTGGTCAAACCAACCCAGTCCAACAATTTGTTTGGTGGCAAGTGTTGGAAGTCATAGTTGGTAAAGGCAATCATCAAGGTTACGATAACTGGGAAGATAATCGCAAAAGTCATGGCAACATAAGATGGAATGATCAAGAGGTAAGGGAAGCCATTTTCATAGATTCCTTTGACCATTTCTTTAAAAGTAAGAGCTACTGGTATGCCATTGTTAATGTGTTTAGCAGTTGTATGTGCATCCTTGATATTTGCGAAATAAAAGAGTACATAAACGACTACAAAGATTAAATGGAAGGCACCACGAATCAGCATAAAGAGGGAATTATCACGACCTGGTTTGTCACCAAGAGTGATAAGATTGCTCAATTCAGGGGCTGCAAGTGCTAGGAAGTAGAGGACAAATACAAGGGTTACACCAAGGAAGATAAAACCTTTTGCTTTTTGTTTATTGTAAATCTGTCCTAACCCAGGAATGATAGACAGCAGGGCTGCTTTACTAGGTTGTTGCTTTTCCATAATAACTCCTTTCATAGAATACTGGTTTTTAGATAAAACCTAAACTATTTATGTTTCTATTGATAAATTCAAAGGGGGATTTGAATTCCACCCCCCTTGAACAAATTTTTTTATTCACCAAATTTTTGTTTGATTGTTTCTTTGATCAATGTTACAGCGTCGTTAGCAGCTGTTTTCGCATCTTTCTTACCACTTACAGCATCAAAGAGCATAGTTTTCGCTGGATCCCAAACTGCAGACATTTGAGAGATATTTGGCATTGGTTGAGCGTTCTTGAACTGTTTGATAACAGCTGTTGTCAACTCATCATTTTTACCTTCAGCATATGTACGAGCTTCAGTGTTAGCTGGGATTTCGTTAGTTGTATCGTAGAAGGCTTTTTGTTCTTCAGTTGAAACAAGGAAGTCTACAAATTTTTGAGCGCCTTCAAGGTTCTTAGTGCTTGATGGGATAATCCAAGCTTTACCACCACCGAATGCAGCATATTCTTTTCCATTTGGAAGAGTTGGGATAGTTGCAACACCGTAGTTTACTTTAGCATCTTTAAAGGCTTGAGCTTTCCAAGGTCCGTCGATGATAGCAGCTGTTTTACCTTCTTGGAATTGAGTTTGGATTAAGTTGCCAGCACCTTCAGTATCTTGCATACCTTTAGGCCATTTTTCATACCAAGATTTAGCGTAGTTGATACCTGCGATAGAACCGTCGTTTGCAAGACCGATATCTTTAGCGTCTTTACCGTTTTGTCCGAATACGTAAGCACCGTTACCAGCAAGAAGTCCATATGCATAGTAGAAGTTTGTCCAGTCAGCTAGGAAAGCAGAAGTTTTTCCATCTTCTCCAGCGAAGGCATATTTGCTATCTTTAGCAAGGTTTTCTAAGTCAGCAAAAGTTTTTGGAGCTTCTTTTACCAAGTCTTTGTTGTAGTACATAACAAGTGACTCGATAACAGCAGGAGCACCGTAAACTTTACCATCAGCAGCTGTCACAAGAGATTTAGTTTTATCATCTGTTTTAGCACCGTCGCTCAATTTCACTTCTGAGAGTTGTCCGTCAGTACCAAGGCTACCTACACGGTCGTATGGAGCCATCATAACGTCAGCAGCTTGACCTGATTGGTTGTCAAGAGAAAGTTTGTCAAGACCACCCATTTGGTCTCCGGTTTTGATAGTCACTTTTACGCCAGCTTCTTTTTCGTAAGCTTTTGCAGCTGATTCAGCAAAGGCTTTATATTGGTCTTCAACGTAGAAAGTGAGTTCTTTCGCTTCGGATGAACCAGAATCAGCAGGTTTATCAGCAGTTTTGCTTCCGCAAGCTACCAAAAGCAAGCTAGCAAGTGTAACAGTTCCAAGCACAGCAGCGCTCTTCATGAATTTAGATGACATAGTGTATTCCTCCTAAAGAATAACAAATTTTATAATGAGGAAACGCAAACGTTTTCCTTTATGGGATTAGTATAGCACAATCGGAAAGCGGTTGCAAGTGTTTTTTGTAAAAATTTTTAAAAAAATTGTGAAAAAAGTAAACGCTTCATCGTCATACAATAGTAGAAAATCCCAAAAATCGGTTTTGTTTTAAATTTAAAAAAAGTTGAGAAAACGATTGCCTAATTTACAAATGGAAAGCAGGGAGGATTCTCACTTTATTTTTGCTTAATGAGATAAGTGAAACCCGTATTCCTATTTTGTTTGTTTCCTGAAAGAATATATATACGAGTAAGAAGAAAAAATTTTAAAAAAATAATCAAAAAAGTTATCTAAAACCGCTTGCATTTATCAAGAAAATGAGCTATACTAGTAATAGCGCAAACGTTTGCGTTCATAAAAATGTAATATCTAACTATAAACACATGAGGTGCTTATTATGAAAAAACGTCAAAGTGGTGTGTTGATGCACATTTCTTCTCTTCCAGGAGCATACGGAATCGGATCATTTGGTAAAAGTGCTTACGACTTCGTTGATTTCTTGGTTCGCACAAAACAACGTTACTGGCAAATCCTTCCACTAGGAACAACTAGTTACGGAGACTCTCCTTACCAATCTTTCTCAGCCTTCGCAGGGAACACTCATTTTATCGATTTAGATATCTTGGTGGAACAAGGCTTGTTGCAAGCAAGTGACCTTGAAGGGGTTGACTTTGGTAGTGATGCGTCTGAAGTTGATTATGCGAAAATCTACTATGCACGTCGTCCTCTTTTAGAAAAAGCGGTAAAACGTTTCTTGGAAGTAGGAGATGTTAAAGACTTTGAGAAATTTGCTCAAGACAACCAATCATGGCTTGAACTCTTTGCAGAGTATATGGCTATCAAAGAGCATTTTGACAATCTTGCTTGGACTGAATGGCCAGATGCAGATGCTCGCGCTCGTAAAGCTACAGCACTTGAAAGCTACCGTGAGCAATTGGCAGACAAGTTGGTTTACCACCGTGTGACTCAATACTTCTTCTTCCAACAATGGTTGAAATTGAAAGCTTACGCTAACGACAACCACATCGAAATCGTTGGGGACATGCCAATCTACGTAGCGGAAGATTCAAGCGATATGTGGGCAAATCCACATCTCTTCAAGACAGATGTCAATGGTAAGGCTACTTGCATCGCAGGATGCCCACCAGATGAATTTTCTGCAACTGGTCAGCTTTGGGGTAACCCAATCTATGACTGGCAAGCAATGGACAAAGATGGCTACAAATGGTGGATTGAGCGCTTGCGTGAAAGCTTCAAAATCTACGACATCGTTCGTATCGACCACTTCCGTGGTTTCGAATCTTACTGGGAAATCCCTGCTGGTTCTGATACAGCAGCACCTGGTGAGTGGGTGAAAGGTCCTGGCTACAAGCTTTTTGCAGCCGTTAAGGAAGAGCTTGGTGAGCTAAACATCATCGCAGAAGACCTTGGCTTCATGACAGACGAAGTTATCGAATTGCGTGAACGTACTGGCTTCCCAGGAATGAAGATTCTTCAATTTGCTTTCAACCCAGAAGATGAAAGCATCGATAGCCCACACTTGGCACCTGCTAACTCAGTTATGTACACAGGAACACACGATAACAACACGGTCCTTGGTTGGTACCGTAACGAGATCGATGATGCGACTCGTGAATACATGGCTCGCTACACTAACCGTAAAGAATACGAAACAGTGCCACATGCTATGCTTCGTACAGTCTTTTCATCAGTTAGCTTCATGGCAATTGCAACTATGCAAGATTTGCTAGAATTGGATGAGGCAGCTCGTATGAACTTCCCATCTACCCTTGGTGGAAACTGGTCTTGGCGTATGACTGAAAATCAATTGACACCAGCTGTCGAGGAAGGCTTGCTTGACTTGACAACAATTTATCGCCGAATCAATGAGAATTTGGTAGAATTAAAGAAATAATACAATATCAGGAGACACCTTAAACATGTTATCACTACAAGAATTTGTACAAAATCGTTACAATAAAACCATTGCAGAATGTAGCAATGAAGAGCTTTACCTTGCTCTTCTTAACTACAGCAAGCTTGCAAGTAGCAAAAAACCAGTTAACACTGGTAAGAAAAAAGTTTACTACATCTCAGCTGAGTTCTTGATTGGTAAACTCTTGTCAAACAATTTGATCAACCTTGGTCTTTACGACGATGTTAAAAAAGAACTTGCAGCTGCAGGTAAAGACTTGATTGAAGTTGAAGAAGTTGAATTGGAGCCATCTCTTGGTAATGGTGGTTTGGGACGTTTGGCTGCCTGCTTTATCGACTCAATTGCTACTCTTGGTTTGAATGGTGACGGTGTTGGTCTTAACTACCACTTTGGTCTATTCCAACAAGTTCTTAAAAACAACCAACAAGAAACAATTCCAAATGCATGGTTGACAGAGCAAAACTGGTTGGTTCGCTCAAGCCGCAGCTACCAAGTACCATTTGCTCACTTCACATTGACATCAACTCTTTACGATATCGATGTACCTGGTTACAAGACAGAAACGAAGAACCGCTTGCGTTTGTTTGACTTGGATTCTGTTGATTCTTCTATCATTAAAGACGGTATCAACTTTGACAAGACAGACATCGCTCGCAACTTGACTCTTTTCCTTTACCCAGATGATAGTGACCGTCAAGGTGAATTGCTCCGTATCTTCCAACAATACTTCATGGTTTCAAACGGTGCGCAATTGATCATCGAAGAAGCAATCGAAAAAGGAAGCAACTTGCATGACCTTGCTGACTACGCAGTTGTCCAAATCAACGATACTCACCCATCAATGGTTATTCCTGAATTGATCCGTCTTTTGACTGCTCGTGGTATCGAACTTGACGAAGCAATCTCAATCGTTCGTAGCATGACTGCCTACACTAACCACACAATCCTTGCTGAAGCCCTTGAAAAATGGCCTCTTGAATTCTTGCAAGAAGTGGTTCCTCACTTGGTTCCAATCATCGAAGAATTGGACCGTCGCGTGAAAGTAGAATACAAAGATCCAGCTGTTCAAATCATCGATGAGAGCGGACGTGTTCACATGGCTCATATGGATATCCACTATGGATACAGTGTAAACGGGGTAGCAGCACTCCACACTGAAATCTTGAAGAACTCTGAGTTGAAAGCCTTCTACGACCTTTACCCAGAAAAATTCAACAACAAAACAAACGGTATCACTTTCCGTCGTTGGCTCATGCATGCTAACCCAAGACTATCACACTACTTGGATGAGATTATTGGAGAAGGTTGGCACCATGAAGCAGATGAGCTTGAAAAACTCTTGTCTTATGAAGACAAAGCAGCTGTCAAAGAAAAATTGGAAAGCATCAAAGCTCACAACAAACGTAAATTGGCTCGTCACTTGAAAGAACACCAAGGTGTGGAAATCAATACAAACTCTATCTTTGATATCCAAATCAAACGTCTTCACGAGTACAAACGCCAACAAATGAACGCTTTGTACGTCATCCACAAATACCTTGACATCAAAGCTGGTAACATCCCTGCTCGCCCAATCACAATCTTCTTTGGTGGTAAAGCAGCTCCAGCCTACACAATCGCTCAAGACATCATCCACTTGATCCTTTGCATGTCAGAAGTTATTGCTAACGATCCAGCAGTAGCTCCACACTTGCAAGTAGTTATGGTTGAAAACTACAACGTTACTGCAGCAAGCTTCCTTATCCCAGCATGTGATATCTCAGAACAAATCTCACTTGCTTCTAAAGAAGCTTCAGGTACTGGTAACATGAAATTCATGTTGAACGGAGCTTTGACTCTTGGTACTATGGACGGTGCTAACGTGGAAATCGCTGAGTTGGTTGGAGACGAAAATATCTACATCTTTGGTGAAGATTCAGAAACTGTTATCGACCTTTACGAAAAAGCAGCATACAAATCAAGCGAATTCTACGCTCGTGAAGCTATCAAACCATTGGTTGACTTCATCGTTAGCGATGCAGTTCTTGCAGCTGGAAACAAAGAGCGCTTGGAACGTCTTTACAATGAATTGATCAACAAAGACTGGTTCATGACTCTTCTTGACTTAGAAGATTACATCAAAGTCAAAGAGCAAATGTTGGCTGACTACGAAGACCGTGACGCATGGTTGGATAAAGTTATCGTTAACATTTCTAAAGCAGGATTCTTCTCATCTGACCGTACAATCGCTCAGTACAACGAAGATATCTGGCACTTGAACTAAGTTACAAGATTTATACTAATACACTTTCCTATAAAGCGAATTTCAATCGAAATTCGCTTTTTTGAATGCTGTGGATTTGGGTCAATTTTGTCTAAAAATAGAGAAATTCTAGATGCAGTGAAGGCCTAGAAATGCTGGTTTTTACTGTCTTTCAGCTTCGAAATCTACTTAAAAATCACCTCAAATTCCTTGCATCCGCTTACACAAAGTATTATAATATGATTATAGGAAAGAAGGTGTTCTTATGTGGAAAAAATATTTTTTAAAATATAAATGGACAGATTTATTTTGGATTCTATTTGTTATTTTAACATGCCTCTTGATGGGTAATGATACTCTTTTTCCGCTTACTCATCAAGAAATCTCTTATCATGGGTGCTTATTTGGAATTACACTTGCCTTATTTCACTTGCTATTTATTGATAAGTTTTTTATTTCGAATCGAAAATAAAGATTAGAACTTAGAATTGGTAAATTTCCTAAATTTTTCGGATAGATAGTTTAAAAATTGCAATTTAAAACCGCATATCTTCTTGAAATGCGGTTTCTTTTTATGTGCCAATTACAGTACTTTCCCAACCAGAATCTCAGCTTCAATGGTAATCTCTGTCAGTTGACTCCAGTCAATCTTGCTCTGGTCGATGTGAAAGAGTAGGGGCGTCATGCTGAGTAGGGCTTGGAGCTGATCTGCTGTGATAGTTTTAGTCAGAGAGGCAGTTTGACTAGATAGGATGGTAAAGTGTTCCTGGAAATGCTCCTTGATATCTTGATTAGAATAATCCTTGTTTGTCAGCTGGTCTTGTACCTTCTGACGAATTTCTGTGAGGTGATTTTCCGTTGGGATAACCTTTATCAAGATGCCGTCTTTGGATAAAACGCGACGAAATTCTCCATAGTTGGCAGGTGAGAAGATATCAAGCAGGATATCCATGCTAGCGTCTTTTATAGGAAGACGAGCTAAGTCACCAACGAACCAATTGACTGCCCAGTTGGGTTCGCTCTTGGCAGCGATTTGGACGGAATCTTTGGAAATATCAAAGGCATAGAAGGTTTTGTCAGGATGACTTTCTTGGAGTTTGCGAGAATAGAAACCTTCGCCACAACCGATATCTAAGACTGTGGTGCTAGTTTCTGAACTGGCTAGCAAGTCAGATACAGCCTCTAAGATAGCCTGATAAAAGCCAGCTTCTAGGATTTGTTGGCGGTTTTGAAAGTTTTCCTTGTCGTAGTTAGCAGATTGCTTGATTTGAGGTGCCAGATTGACATAGCCAAATTTTGCCAGGTCAAAAGAATGACGGTTGCAGCACTTGAGACTAGTCTCTAGAAGAGTCAGATTTTCTTGACAGATCGAACAGGCAAAGGCAGTCGCAGAAGCAAAACGCTGAAGTTTGGGTTTGAGATTTGTATTCATAGTTTAAGTCTAGCAAAAAAAGGACTGGATGGCAAATGCCCCCAGTCTTCTTTTTAATATGTAAGAACGAAATATTTCTTCTTCCCGCGACGGATAACAGTCAGTTCGTTCTCTAACTTATCAGCGTCACTCAAGATATAGTCAAGGTCTTGGATGCGGTTACCGTTGACGTAGATAGCTCCGTTTTGGACGTCTTCACGGGCTTGGCGTTTTGAGTTAACCACACCAGATGCCACGAGGAGTTCCACGATATTGTGGTTTTCGTCTGCTTGTACTTGGTAGTTTGGTACTCCACGAAGTCCTTGTTTGAGTTCTTTGACAGAAAGGTTCTTAATGTTTCCTGCAAAGAGTTGCTCAGTGATGTTGAGGGCTTCTTTGTAAGCTTCTTCACCGTGAACAAGTGTTACGACTTCACGAGCCAAGACTTTTTGAGCCAAGCGTTCGTGTGGAGCTGCTTCAAACTGTTTGCGGATGTCTTCAATCTCATCAAGTGACAAGAAAGTAAAGATTTTCAAGAAGCGAACAGCGTCAGCGTCCATAACGTTCATCCAGAATTGGTACATTTCGTATGGAGAAGTCTTTTCAGGATTGAGCCAGACGGCGTTTCCTTCTGATTTACCAAATTTCTTACCAGTTGCATCTGTGATCAATGGAACAGTGATTACGTGGCCAGTCTTGTCAGCCTTACGACGAAGCAATTCAGTACCAGCTGTCATATTTCCCCACTGGTCAGAACCACCGATTTGAAGCGTTACGTTATGGTCTTGGTTAAGAACGAAGAAGTCGTAACCTTGCATGATTTGGTAGGCAAACTCAGTGTATGAAATTCCTGTTTCAATCCGTTTTTTAACAGACTCTTTGCTCATCATGTAGTTGACAGTGAAGTATTTTCCGATATCACGGAGGAAGTCAATGAAGCTGATGCTGCCAAACCAGTCGTAGTTGTTGACCATGACAGCCTTGTTTTCGCCATTTTCAAAGTTAAGAAAACGAGAAAGTTGTCCTTGGATAGACTTGACCCAGCCATCTACTGTGTCTTTTGTTTGGAGACTACGTTCAGCATCTTTGAAGGACGGATCTCCGATGAGACCTGTAGCACCGCCAACAAGCGCATAAGGTTTGTGACCTGCTAGCTGCAAGCGACGACTTGTCAAGATTGCGACAAGGTGGCCTAGGTGAAGGCTGTCAGCAGTTGGATCATAGCCAGTATAATAAGAAACTTGACCTTCTTCTAGGGCTTTACGCAAAGCTTCTTCATCAGTCGTTTGAAAAATCAAACCACGCTCTTTTAGCTCATCAAAAATGTGCATGTGTCTTTTCTCCTTTATAAAATATTGTTTCTACCTATTGTATCACAAACTTGAGCAATAGCCTAGTAGAATAGGGAAGAAAGTAGCTATTTTATTGAAAGTTTACCTTTTATGGTATAATAGATAGAGTGAGGAAATCCATGCAAAATCAATTAAATGAATTAAAACGAAAAATGCTGGAATTTTTCCAGCGAGTAAAATCAAAAATAAATCATAGAAAATCAGAGAAAGTCTCAGAAGTGAAAAAGTCGGATGGGACAGGTGGGAAAGTTCTGGCTATCCTAGGTAGCATTTTAGTTGCTATTAAGGGAATTTTGAATACTCTCTTTATTCTAGGCTTTATCGGTGGGCTTTTTGGTGCTGGTGTAGCTCTTGGTTATGGAGTTGCTTTGTTTGACAAGGCCAAGGTTCCCCAATCGGAGGACTTGGTTAAGCAGGTTAAAAATATTTCTTCCATCTCAGAAATTGTTTATGCAGATGGGAGTGTCATTGCTTCTATCGAGAGCGACCTACTGCGAACTTCTGTTTCATCTGAGGAAATATCGGACAATCTCAAAAAGGCTATCGTTGCTACTGAGGATGAACATTTTCTTGAACATAACGGGGTTGTGCCAAAAGCTGTGATTCGGGCGACTTTGGGAACTTTTGCAGGTTTGGGCTCATCTAGCGGGGGCTCGACCTTGACCCAACAGTTAATCAAGCAACAAGTGGTCGGAGATGCTCCGACTTTGGCTCGTAAGGCTACAGAAATTGTTGATGCCCTTGCCTTGGAACGTAGCATGAGTAAGGATGAAATCTTGACGACTTATCTCAATGTTGCTCCCTTTGGTCGAAATCATAAAGGGCAGAATATTGCAGGTGCCCAGCAAGCTGCTGAAGGGATTTTTGGTATCGATGCCAAAAAGTTGAGTATTCCCCAAGCTGCCTTCCTAGCAGGTTTGCCACAGAGTCCGATTACTTATTCTCCTTATGAAAATACTGGAGAGTTAAAGAGTGATGAAGACTTAGAACTTGGTTTGAAGCGGGCCAAGGATGTTCTCTACAACATGTACCGTACGGGTGCTCTGACTCAGGAAGAATACGATCAGTACAAGGATTATAATCTCAAACAAGACTTCTTGCCATCAGGAACTGTCAATGTTGTTTCGAGGGATTATCTCTACTTTACAGCTATGGCTGAAGCGACAGACCGTATGTATGATTATTTAGTTCGACAGGACAATGTCTCTAACCAAGAGTTGAAAAATGAAGCGATTCGAAAGGCTTATCATGAGAGAGCTGAGCAGGAACTAAGTAATGGCGGCTACAAAATCACTACAACGATCAATAAAAAAATCCATGCGGCCATGCAAAATGCAGTTGCTAACTATGGTTATTTGGTAGATGATTCGACTGGGCAGCCTGAAGTAGGGAATGTTTTGATGGACAATAAAACGGGGGCTGTTCTAGGCTTTGTTGGTGGTCGTAATTACCAGACTAACCAAAACAATCACGCCTTTGATACCAAGCGTTCGCCAGCCTCTACAACCAAGCCTTTGCTGGCCTACGGAATTGCCATTGACCAAGGTTTGATGGGAAGTGCTAGCATATTGTCAAATTATCCTACAAATTTTGCAAATGGCAGTCCGATTGTGCATGGTAGTAGTAAAGGCACAGATATGGTCAATTTGGGTGATGCTTTAAACTATTCATGGAATATTCCAGCCTATTGGACTTATCGCATGCTTCGTGAAAAAGGTGTCGATGTTAAGAGCTATATGGAAAAAATGGGTTACGAGATTCCAGAGTACGGTATCGAAAGCCTGCCTATGGGTGGTGGGATTGAAGTCACGGTTGCCCAGCATACCAATGGTTATCAAACAATTGCTAATAAAGGTGTCTACCATCAGAAACATGTGATTTCTAAGATTGAAGCACCTGACGGTAGAGTAATCTATGAATTCCAAGACAAACCAGTTCAAGTGTATTCGAAGGCAACAGCAACGATTATGCAGAGTTTGCTTCGTGAGGTGATTTCATCTCGGATCACTTCAAGTTTCCAAATGGATTTGGCTTCTATCAATTCAAGCTTAGCTCGTGCAGACTGGATTGGTAAGACTGGTACAACCAATGAAGATGAAAATATGTGGCTCATGCTTTCGACACCAAGATTGACTCTAGGTGGTTGGCTAGGTCACGATGACAACCGCCCAATGGCTACGGGAGCTGGGCATTATCGAAATGCCAAATATATGGCCCACTTGGTCAATGCTATCCAACAGGCTGAGCCTGGTGTTTGGGGCAATGAACGCTTTAATCTTGATTCTAGTGTGACCCAGTCTCAGGTCCTCAGATCTACAGGGCAGAAGCCTGGCAAAGTATCTGTTAATGGAAGAACAGTGGATCTTTCAGGTTCTACTGTAACGAGCTATTGGGCTAACAAGGCGGGAGCTCCAACGACAAGCTATCACTTTGCTATTGGAGGAAGCGAAGCAGATTACCAAAATGCTTGGTCAAGTATTATTGGTAGTTTCTCATCTACACCAAGCTCAAGTGATACTTCAAGCAGCAGTACATCAAGTTCATCATCTACACAATCAAATAGCAGAAGATAGAGCTATAAAATAAAAATATTATATAACGGTCTTGAATCTCGTTAAGAGAGAAGCAAGGCCGTTATTGTGCTCTTAAAGATAAAAGCTATTATAAAAATTGTTAGTAAAATGTCTAATATATATTGCAATCTAGATAATATTGCAGAGATTATTCGTGATTTTAGAATAGAAATTCCCTGAAAATTCTATTGTTTTTGACGTCCTAGTTTATTAATGATATAGAAGAATATTCTCCATTTATCAGTAATATCATTTTTGTTTAGTCGTTTTATGTTAATCGAAAGTTCTTCTGGAGTAGTGAAATTTCTCTTTGTTAAGGATGAAAGCAGACTAGCTTCTGCTTTTTTATCTATATTACTTTACCGGTAAATAAAAAAGTTAAAAAAATCACAAAAATACTTGAATAAACAAATGAAAAGGCTTACAATTATATTGTAAATAGTACAAATAAAAAAACGGAGGAATGCTTTATGAAAGCCTATACTTATGTTAAACCAGGACTTGCTTCTTTTGTTGACGTTGACAAACCAGTGATTCGCAAGCCAACAGACGCTATTGTGCGTATCGTAAAAACCACTATTTGTGGAACAGACCTCCATATTATCAAAGGGGATGTTCCCGCTTGCCAAAGTGGTACCATTCTTGGTCACGAAGGGATTGGGATTGTTGAAGAAGTTGGAGAAGGAGTTTCGAACTTCAAAAAAGGCGACAAGGTCTTGATTTCTTGTGTCTGTGCCTGTGGTAAATGCTACTACTGTAAAAAAGGAATTTATGCCCATTGTGAAGACGAAGGGGGCTGGATTTTCGGTCACTTAATTGATGGTATGCAGGCTGAATATCTACGTGTCCCTCATGCAGATAATACTCTTTACCATACTCCAGAAGACTTGTCAGATGAAGCCTTGGTTATGTTATCAGACATTTTGCCTACTGGGTATGAAATTGGTGTCTTGAAAGGGAAAGTAGAACCTGGTTGTAGTGTAGCCATTATTGGTTCAGGACCTGTTGGATTGGCTGCTCTCTTGACAGCTCAGTTTTACTCACCAGCCAAATTGATTATGGTGGACTTAGACGATAACCGCTTGGAAACTGCCCTATCATTTGGTGCGACTCATAAAGTTAATTCTTCAGACCCTGAAAAAGCCATTAAAGAAATTTATGATTTGACAGATGGTCGTGGTGTGGATGTCGCTATCGAAGCTGTCGGTATTCCTGCAACATTTGATTTCTGTCAAAAGATTATCGGTATAGACGGAACAGTTGCTAACTGTGGAGTACATGGTAAACCAGTTGAATTCGATTTGGACAAACTTTGGATTCGCAACATCAATGTAACAACTGGTTTGGTATCTACAAATACAACTCCACAATTGTTGAAAGCTCTTGAAAGTCATAAGATTGAACCAGAAAAATTGGTAACTCACTATTTCAAATTAAGTGAAATTGAAAAAGCCTATGAAGTCTTCAGTAAGGCAGCAGACCACCATGCAATCAAGGTCATTATCGAAAACGATATCTCGGAAGCCTAGGTAGTAACAAGATTTTGGAACATAAGCAAATAGAAATTCAGTCATCATAAGATGGCTGGATTTTTTATCTGGAAATTAAGAAATGAGCATATTTCTTTTCTTGTCTGGCGGAATTGGTTATAATATACGGTACAAAGGAATGAATGAATATGTATCGTGTTATAGAAATGTACGGAGATTTTGAACCGTGGTGGTTCTTAGAAGGTTGGGAAGAAGATATTGTAGCAAGTAGAAAATTTGACCAGTATTATGATGCTCTCAAATACTACAAAACTTGCTGGTTTAGATTGGAACAAGAATCTCCTCTTTATAAAAGTAGAAGTGACTTGATGACCATTTTTTGGGATCCAGAAGACCAACGCTGGTGTGATGAATGTGACGAGTATTTACAACAATACCATTCTTTGGCTCTTTTGCAGGATGAGCAGGTTATTCCAGATGAAAAACTACGCCCAGGCTATGAAAAACAAACAGGTAAGGAAAGGCACCGTTCTTGCCGTATGAAATTAAAATAGAGAAAAAGTAACTTTTTTGGAGTTGCTTTTTTTATTTTTCCCAAATCTTTGCGAATAGTATAGGTGAGGAGGTAAGTATGGTTCAAGAAATTGCACAAGAAATCATTCGTTCGGCTCGGAAAAAAGGGGCGCAGGATATTTATTTTGTTCCTAAGTTAGACGCCTATGAGCTTCATATGAGGGTGGGAGATGAGCGCTGTAAAATCGGTTGTTATGATTTTGAAAAGTTTGCGGCTGTCATCAGTCACTTTAAGTTTGTGGCGGGTATGAATGTTGGAGAAAAGCGACGTAGTCAACTTGGTTCCTGTGATTATGAATATGACCAAAAGATGGCGTCTCTACGTCTATCTACTGTAGGCGATTATCGAGGACATGAGAGTTTAGTTATTCGCTTGTTGCATGATGAGGAGCAGGATTTGCATTTTTGGTTTCAGGATATTGATGAATTGGGCAAGCAGTACAGGCAACGTGGTCTCTATCTCTTTGCTGGTCCAGTCGGAAGTGGCAAGACAACCCTGATGCATGAATTGGCCAAGTCCCTCTTTAAAGGACAGCAAGTCATGTCCATCGAAGATCCTGTAGAAATCAAGCAGGACGACATGCTCCAATTACAGTTGAATGAAGCGATCGGACTAACCTATGAAAATCTCATCAAACTTTCCCTACGTCATCGACCAGATCTCTTGATTATCGGAGAAATTCGAGACAGCGAAACGGCGCGTGCAGTGGTCAGAGCCAGTTTGACAGGGGCGACAGTCTTTTCAACCATTCATGCCAAGAGTATCCGAGGTGTTTATGAGCGCTTGCTGGAGTTGGGTGTGAGTGAGGAGGAATTGGCAGTCGTTCTGCAAGGAGTCTGCTACCAGAGATTAATCGGGGGAGGAGGAATCGTTGACTTTGCAAGCAAAGACTATCAAGACCACCAGCCAACTAACTGGAATGAACAGGTTGACCAGCTTCTTAAAGATGGACATATCACAAGTCTTCAGGCTGAAACGGAAAAAATTAGCTACAGCTAAACAAAAAAATATCATCACCCTATTTAACAATCTCTTTTCCAGCGGTTTTCATCTGGTGGAGACCATCTCCTTTTTAGATAGGAGTGCCTTGTTGGACAAGCAGTGCGTGACCCAGATGCGCACGGGCTTGTCTCAGGGCAAATCATTCTCAGAAATGATGGCTAGTTTAGGTTTTTCAAGTGCCATTGTCACTCAGTTATCCCTAGCTGAAGTTCATGGGAATCTCCACCTTAGTTTAGGAAAGATAGAAGAGTATCTGGACAATCTGACCAAGGTCAAGAAAAAATTAATTGAAGTAGCGACCTATCCCTTGATTTTGCTGGGTTTTCTTTTCTTAATTATGCTGGGGCTACGGAACTATCTACTACCACAACTGGATAGTAGCAATATTGCCACCCAAATCATTGGAAATCTGCCACAAATCTTTCTAGGAATGGTGGGGTTTGTTTCCATACTTGCCCTTTTAGCACTAACTTTCTATAAAAGAAGTTCCAAAATGCGTGTCTTTTCTATCTTAGCGCGTCTTCCCTTCCTTGGAATCTTTGTTCAGACTTATTTGACAGCTTATTATGCGCGTGAATGGGGGAATATGATTTCTCAAGGGATGGAGTTGACGCAGATTTTTCAAAGGATGCAGGAACAAGGTTCCCAACTCTTTAAAGAAATCGGTCAAGATCTAGCTCAAGCCCTACAAAATGGTCGCGAATTTTCTCAAACCATAGCAACCTATCCTTTCTTTAAGAAAGAGTTGAGTCTTATTATCGAGTATGGTGAAGTCAAGTCCAAGCTGGGGAGTGAGTTGGAAATCTATGCTGAAAAAACTTGGGAAGCCTTTTTTACCCGAGTTAACCGCACCATGAATTTGGTGCAGCCACTGGTTTTTATCTTTGTGGCACTGATTATCGTTTTACTTTATGCGGCAATGCTCATGCCCATGTATCAAAATATGGAGGTAAATTTTTAACATGAAAAAAATGATGACATTCTTGAAAAAAGCGAAAGTGAAGGCTTTTACACTTGTGGAGATGTTGGTGGTCTTGCTCATCATCAGCGTGCTTCTCTTGCTCTTTGTACCTAATCTGACCAAGCAAAAAGAAGCAGTCAACGACAAAGGAAAAGCAGCTGTTGTGAAGGTGGTGGAAAGCCAGGCAGAACTTTATAGCTTAGATAAAAATGAAGAGGCTAGCCTAAGCAAGTTACAAGCAGATGGGCGAATCACAGAAGAGCAGGCTAAAGCCTATAATGAATACTATACAAAAAATGGAGGAAAAAATCGTACAGTCAATGATTAAGGCTTTTACCATGCTGGAAAGTCTCTTAGTTTTGGGACTTGTGAGTATCCTTGCCTTGGGCTTTTCCGGCTCTGTTCAGTCTACTTTTGCGGCGGTAGAGGAGCAGATTTTCTTTATGGAGTTTGAAGAACTCTATCGGGAAACTCAAAAACGCAGTGTAGCTAGTCAGCAAAAGACAAGTTTGAGTATAGACGGACAGACCATTAGTAATGGCAGACAAAAGTTGACAGTTCCTAAAGGGATTCAGGCACCATCGGGACAAAGTATTACATTTGACCGAGCTGGGGGCAATTCGTCCCTGGCTAAGGTTGAATTTCAGACTAGTAAAGGAGCGATTCGTTATCAATTATATCTAGGAAATGGAAAAATTAAACGCATTCAGGAAACAAAAAATTAGGGCAGTGATTTTACTGGAAGCAGTGGTTGCTCTAGCTATCTTTGCCAGCATTGCGACCCTCCTTTTGGGACAAATTCAGAAAAATAGGCAAGAAGAAGCAAAAATCTTGCAAAAGGAAGAAGTCTTGCGGGTAGCTAAGATGGCCTTGCAGACGGGTCAAAATCAGGTAAACGTCAACGGAGTTGAGATTCAGGTGTTTTCTAGTGAAAAGGGATTGGAGGTCTACCATGGTTCAGAACAGTTGTTGGCAATCAAAGAGCCATAAGGTCAAGGCTTTCACCTTGTTGGAATCCCTGATTGCTCTCATTGTCATCAGTGGAAGCTTGCTCCTCTTTCAAGCCATGAGTCAGCTCCTCATTTCAGAAGTTCGCTATCAGCAGCAAAGTGAGCAAAAAGAGTGGCTATTATTTGTGGACCAGTTGGAGGTAGAATTAGACCGTTCGCAGTTCGAAAAAGTGGAGGGCAATCGCCTCTATATGAAGCAGGATGGCAAGGATATCGCTATAGGTAAGTCAAAATCGGATGATTTTCGGAAAACCGATGCCAGTGGACGAGGCTATCAGCCTATGGTTTATGGGCTCAAATCCGCACAGATTACAGAGGAGAATCAAGTGGTGCGTTTTCGTTTCCAATTCCAAAAAGGCTTAGAAAGGGAGTTCATCTATCGTGTGGAAAAAGAAGAAAGTTAAGGCAGGTGTTCTCCTCTATGCAGTCACCATGGCAGCTATCTTTAGTCTTTTGTTACAATTTTACTTGAACCGACAGGTCGCCCACTATCAAGACTATGCTTTGAATAAAGAAAAGTTGGTTGCTTTTGCTATGGCCAAACGAACGAAAGATAAGGTTGAGCAAGAAAGTGGGGAACAGTCCTTTAATCTGGGTCAGGTGAGCTATCAAAATAAGAAAACAAGCTTGGTGACAAGGGTTCGTACGCCTAAGAGTCAATATGAGTTCATCTTTCCTTCAGTCAAAATAAAAGAAGAGAAAACGGATAAAAAGGAAAAGTTAGTGACTGATTCAAGTGAAAAAGCGGAGAAGAAAAAATCAGAAGAGAAGCTTGAAAAGAAAGAGAATTCCTAGTCAATTCAGCTACTTTGTGCTAAACTAAAAGCATGAAACACGATTTTAACCACAAAGCAGAAACTTTTGATTCGCCCAAAAACATCTTCCTCGCAAATTTGGTTTGTCAGGCGGTCGAGAAACAAATTGATCTTCTATCAGACAAAGAAATTCTGGATTTCGGTGGAGGAACGGGTCTATTAACCTTGCCTCTGGCCAAACAAGCCAAGTCTGTAACATTGGTGGATATTTCGGAGAAAATGCTAGAGCAAGCTCGTTTGAAAGCGGAACAGCAAGACATCAAGAATATCCAGTTTTTGGAGCAAGATTTACTGGAAAAACCCTTGGAGCAAGAGTTTGACCTCATTGTTGTTTGTCGAGTTCTTCACCATATGCCTGATTTGGATGCGGCTCTTTCACTGTTTCATCAACATTTGAAGGAAGACGGACAACTCCTACTTGCTGATTTTACCAAGACAGAGGCTAATCATCATGGATTTGATTTAGCTGAACTGGAAAAACAGTTAATTGAGCATGGCTTTTCATCTGTGCATAGTCAGATCCTCTATAGCGCTGAAGACCTGTTTCAAGGAAATTATTCAGAACTCTTTTTAACAGTAGCCCAAAAATCACTCGCCTAGTCAGGGAGTGATTTTTCTATAAGGATGGAAAAAAGAAGGGAAATTTGATAAGATAGGAATATGGATTTTGAAAAAATTGAACAAGCTTATACGTATTTACTAGAGAATGTCCAAGTTATCCAAAGTGATTTGGCAACCAACTTTTATGACGCCTTGGTGGAGCAAAACAGCATCTATTTGGATGGTGAGACTGAGTTAGAGCAGGTCAAGGAGAACAATCAGGCCCTTAAACGCTTAGCACTACGCAAAGAAGAATGGCTCAAGACCTATCAATTTCTCTTGATGAAGGCTGGGCAGACAGAACCCCTACAGGCCAATCACCAGTTTACACCAGATGCCATTGCTTTACTTTTGGTGTTTATTGTGGAAGAGCTGTTTAAAGAGGAGGAAATCACTATCCTCGAAATGGGTTCTGGCATGGGAATTCTGGGAGCTACTTTCTTGACCTCGCTTGATAAAAAGGTGGATTACTTGGGAATGGAAGTGGATGATTTGCTGATTGATCTGGCAGCTAGCATGGCAGATGTGATTGGTTTGCAGGCTGGCTTTGTCCAAGGAGATGCCGTTCGTCCACAAATGCTCAAAGAAAGTGACGTGGTCATCAGCGACTTGCCTGTCGGCTATTATCCTGATGATGCCGTTGCGTCGCGACATCAAGTTGCTTCTAGCCAAGAACATACTTACGCCCATCACTTGCTCATGGAACAAGGTCTAAAGTATCTCAAGTCAGACGGATACGCTATTTTTCTCGCTCCGAGTGATTTGTTGACCAGTCCTCAAAGTGATTTGTTGAAAGGGTGGTTGAAAGAGGAGGCGAATCTAGTTGCCATGATTAGTTTGCCTGAAAATCTCTTTGCCAATGCCAAACAATCTAAGACTATTTTTATCCTACAGAAGAAAAATGAAATAGCAGTAGAGCCTTTTGTTTATCCACTTGCTAGCTTGCAAGATGCAAGTGTTTTAATGAAATTTAAAGAAAATTTTCAAAAATGGACTCAAGGTACTGAAATATAAAATAGATTTTGTTATAATAGATGAAAACGCTTAAAAAGGGGTATCATGTTATGACAAAAACAATTGCAATCAATGCGGGAAGTTCAAGTTTGAAATGGCAGTTATACTTAATGCCAGAAGAAAAAGTATTGGCGAAAGGTTTGATTGAACGTATCGGTTTGAAAGATTCAATTTCAACTGTAAAATTTGACGGCCGTTCTGAACAACAAATTTTGGATATCGAAAATCACACACAAGCTGTTAAAATCTTATTGGATGACCTGATTCGTTTCGATATTATCAAGGCTTATGATGAGATTACAGGCGTTGGTCACCGTGTTGTTGCAGGTGGAGAATATTTCAAAGAATCAACGGTTGTTGAGGGAGATGTTTTAGAAAAAGTTGAAGAGTTGAGTTTGTTGGCTCCTCTCCACAATCCAGCCAATGCAGCAGGTGTTCGTGCCTTCAAGGAATTGTTGCCAGACATTACCAGTGTAGTTGTTTTTGATACTTCATTCCACACAAGTATGCCAGAGAAAGCTTATCGCTACCCTCTACCAACAAAATATTACACAGAACACAAGGTTCGTAAATATGGTGCCCACGGTACAAGTCACCAGTTTGTAGCAGGAGAAGCTGCAAAACTCTTGGGACGTCCATTAGAAGACTTGAAATTGATTACTTGCCACATCGGTAATGGTGCTTCTATTACAGCAGTTAAGGGCGGTCAATCTGTTGATACTTCAATGGGCTTCACTCCACTTGGTGGTGTGATGATGGGAACTCGTACAGGGGATATTGACCCAGCGATCATTCCTTACTTAATGCAATATACAGAGGACTTTAATACTCCTGAAGACATTAGTCATGTTCTTAATCGTGAATCCGGACTAATGGGGGTTTCAGGTAAATCCAGTGATATGCGTGATGTGATTGCTGCTATGGAAGAAGGGGATCATGAGGCCACTTTAGCCTATGAAATGTATGTTGATCGTATCCAAAAACATATCGGTCAATACCTTGCAGTCTTAAATGGAGCAGATGCTATTATCTTCACAGCGGGTATTGGTGAAAATGCTGCAAATGTGCGTGAAGATGTTATCTCAGGTATCTCTTGGTTTGGTTGTGATGTTGACCCAGAAAAGAACGTCTTTGGTGTGACAGGAGACATCTCAACAGAGGCAGCGAAGATCCGTGTATTGGTTATTCCAACAGATGAAGAGCTAGTTATTGCCCGTGACGTTGAACGCTTGAAAAAATAAGTAAAACTAGTAAAAATATTCCGTACAAGGAGTTGGGAAAGAGATTTTTCCAGCTTCTTTTTCTGATGGAAATGTCCAAAACCTTGCTATGATTGGCTTTTTTGAAAAATATGGTATAATAGTAGTAATTTAATAGATGGAGTTGAGTTTTGAAGAAAAACTTTCGTGTAAAAAGAGAGAAAGATTTTAAGGCGATTTTCAAGGAGGGGACAAGTTTTGCCAATCGCAAATTTGTTGTCTACCAACTAGAAAACCAGAAAAACCATTTTCGAGTAGGTCTATCAGTTAGCAAAAAACTTGGGAATGCCGTCACTAGAAATCAAATTAAGCGACGAATTAGACATATTATCCAGAATGCAAAAGGAAGTCTGGTAGAAGATGTCGATTTTGTTGTCATTGCTCGAAAAGGGGTTGAAACCTTGGGATATGCAGAGATGGAGAAAAATCTACTCCACGTATTAAAATTATCAAAGATTTACCAGGAAGGAAATGGGAGTGAAAAAGAAACTACAGTTGACTAGTTTGCTAGGACTGTCTCTATTGATCATGACAGCCTGTGCGACTAATGGGACAACTAGCGATATCACAGCCGAATCAGCTGATTTTTGGAGTAAATTTGTTTACTTCTTTGCGGAAATTATTCGCTTTTTATCGTTTGATATCAGCATCGGAGTGGGGATTATTCTCTTTACGATCTTGATTCGTACAGTTCTCTTGCCAGTCTTTCAAGTGCAAATGGTGGCTTCTAGAAAAATGCAGGAAGCTCAACCACGCATTAAGGCGCTTCGAGAACAATATCCAGGTAGAGATATGGAAAGCAGAACCAAGCTAGAGCAAGAAATGCGTAAAGTCTTTAAAGAAATGGGTGTCAGACAGTCAGATTCTCTTTGGCCGATTTTGATTCAGATGCCGGTTATCTTGGCCTTGTTCCAAGCTCTATCAAGAGTTGACTTTTTAAAGACAGGTCATTTCTTATGGATTAACCTTGGTGGTGTGGATACAACCCTTGTTCTTCCGATTTTAGCAGCTGTATTCACCTTTTTAAGTACTTGGCTGTCTAATAAAGCATTGTCTGAGCGTAATGGAGCTACGACGGCGATGATGTATGGGATTCCGGTCTTGATTTTTATCTTTGCAGTTTATGCGCCGGGTGGAGTCGCCTTATACTGGACAGTATCCAATGCTTATCAAGTCCTGCAAACCTATTTTTTGAATAATCCATTCAAGATTATCGCAGAGCGCGAGGCTGTAGCTCAGGCACAGAAAGATTTGGAAAATAGAAAAAGAAAAGCCAAGAAAAAGGCTCAGAAAACGAAATAATAAGGAGGAATCTGGTAATGGTAGTATTTACAGGTTCAACTGTTGAAGAAGCAATCCAGAAAGGATTGAAAGAATTAGATATTCCAAGAATGAAGGCTCACATCAAAGTCATTTCTCGTGAAAAAAATGGATTTTTTGGTTTATTTGGTAAAAAACCAGCCCAGGTTGACATTGAAGCCATTAGTGAAACAACTGTCATTAAGGCAAATCAACAAGCTGTTAAGGGTGTTCCTAAAGAAATCAATGAACAAAATGAACCAGTTAAAACAGTCAGTGAAGCGACCGTTGATTTGGGGCATGTTGTAGAAGCAATTAAAAAGATTGAAGAAGAAGGCCAAGGGGTTTCTGATGAAGTCAAGGCTGAAATTTTGAAAAATGAAAAACATGCTAGCACCATCTTAGAAGAAACTGGGCATATTGAGATTTTAAATGAATTACAGCTTGAAGAAGCCGGCATCGAAGAAGTAGAAACTCCTATTGTTGAGAGTCGAGCTGAACAAACTGAAAGTCAAGAATTAGAAGATTTGGGCTTAAAGGTGGAACCGAGCTTTGATATTGAACAAGTAGCTACGGAGGTAACGACTTATGTTCAGACGATTATTGATGATATGGATGTCGAAGCGACGATTTCAAATGACTATAACCGTCGTAGCATCAATCTACAAATTGATACCAATGAGCCAGGTCGCATTATCGGCTACCATGGTAAAGTCTTGAAGGCCTTGCAGCTGTTAGCTCAAAATTATCTTTACAACCGCTATTCAAGAACCTTCTACATTACAATCAATGTCAATGATTATGTCGAACACCGTGCAGAAGTCTTGCAGACCTATGCGCAAAAATTGGCGACTCGTGTTTTAGAAGAAGGCCGCAGTCATCAAACGGATCCAATGTCAAATAGCGAACGTAAGATTATCCATCGTATTATTTCACGTATGGATGGCGTGACTAGTTACTCTGAAGGTGACGAGCCAAATCGCTATGTCGTTGTAGATACAGAGTAAGTAAAATCAGGTTTATCCTGATTTTTTGCTAGTTAGAAGAGGTTAAACGGATGTTAAATGAGATAAGAAACTATCTAGACTTTGCTGGTTTGCAGTACCGTAATCCAGATAAAGCGGGAGAAGAGCGAGAGAAAATGCTGGAATTGCGCCACAAAGGTCAAGAGGCCCGAAAGGCTTTTACAGAATTGGCCAAAGCTTTCCAAGCAAGCCATCCAGAATGGCAACTTCAACAGACTAGCCAGTGGATGAACCAAGCGCAGCGCTTGCGACCACACTTCTGGGCTTATCTACAGCGTGAGGGGAAAGTGACAGAACCTATGATGGCCTTACGTTTGTACGGAAGTTCTTCTGATTTTGGAGTCTCACTAGAAGTCAGTTTCATCGAGCGCAAGAAAGATGAGCAAACTTTAGGCAAGCAGGCCAAAGTTTTAGAAATTCCAACCGTTGAAGGGATTTATTATCTAGCCTACTCAGATGGTCAAAGTCAAAGATGGGAGGCGAACGAAGAAAATCGCCAGGCCTTAGTCAAGAAGATGGGCAGTCAAGAAATCCGAAAAGTTTTAGTGAAATCAGATGTTTCTATCATAGAAAATCAATCTTTAGAAGTGATTTTAGAAAAATTAGAAGATGCTTATGAACGCTTACTTCCCTACTATCAGGCGACTAGAGGATAGCAAATAGAATACTTATTTACGTCGAATTGTTTAATTGCTATTCTATGTATTTTTTCATATAATAGTAAAATAGAATGTGTGATTCACTAATCACCTCAAATAGAAAGGAAATTCTATGTCAAATCTATCTGTTAATGCAATCCGTTTCCTAGGTATTGACGCCATTAATAAAGCCAACTCAGGTCACCCAGGTGTGGTTATGGGAGCAGCTCCGATGGCTTACAGCCTCTTTACAAAACAACTTCGTATCAATCCAGCTCAACCAAACTGGATTAACCGTGACCGCTTTATTCTTTCAGCAGGTCATGGTTCAATGCTCCTTTATGCCCTTCTTCATCTTTCTGGTTTTGAAGATGTCAGCATGGATGAGATTAAGAGCTTCCGTCAATGGGGTTCAAAAACACCAGGTCACCCAGAATTTGGCCATACAGCAGGAATTGATGCTACGACAGGTCCTTTAGGTCAAGGGATTTCAACTGCCACTGGTTTTGCCCAAGCAGAACGTTTCTTGGCAGCCAAATATAACCGCGAAGGCTACAATATCTTTGACCACTATACTTACGTTATCTGTGGAGACGGAGACTTGATGGAAGGTGTCTCAAGTGAGGCGGCTTCATACGCAGGCTTGCAAAAACTAGACAAATTGGTTGTTCTTTATGATTCAAATGACATCAACTTGGATGGTGAGACAAAGGATTCCTTTACAGAAAGTGTTCGTGACCGTTACAATGCCTACGGTTGGCATACTGCCTTGGTAGAAGATGGAACAGACTTGGAAGCAATCCATGCTGCTATCGAAACAGCTAAAGCTTCAGGCAAACCATCTTTGATTGAAGTGAAGACGGTTATTGGATACGGTTCTCCAAACAAACAAGGAACTAATGCCGTACATGGGGCTCCTCTTGGAGCAGATGAAACTGCAGCAACTCGTCAGGCTCTTGGTTGGGACTACGAACCATTTGAAATTCCAGAACAAGTTTACGCTGATTTCAAAGAACATGTTGCAGACCGTGGTGCATCAGCTTATGAAGCTTGGACAAAATTAGTTGCAGATTATAAAGAAGCTCACCCAGAACTAGCTGCAGAAGTAGAAGCCATCATCGACGGACGCGATCCAGTTGAAGTGACTCCAGCAGACTTCCCAGCTTTAGAAAATGGCTTCTCTCAAGCAACTCGTAATTCAAGCCAAGATGCCTTGAACGTTGTGGCGGCTAAGTTGCCAACCTTCTTGGGTGGATCAGCTGACTTAGCTCACTCAAACATGACTTATATCAAGACTGACGGACTTCAAGACGACGCCAATCGCTTGAACCGTAACATTCAGTTTGGTGTTCGTGAATTTGCAATGGGAACTATCTTGAACGGGATGGCCCTTCACGGTGGACTTCGTGTATACGGTGGAACTTTCTTCGTCTTCTCTGACTATGTGAAGGCAGCTGTCCGTTTGTCAGCCTTGCAAGGACTTCCTGTGACCTATGTCTTTACCCATGATTCTATTGCAGTTGGGGAAGATGGGCCAACACACGAACCAGTTGAACACTTAGCAGGTCTCCGTGCTATGCCAAATCTAAATGTTTTCCGTCCAGCAGATGCGCGTGAAACTCAAGCAGCTTGGTACCTTGCAGTGACAAGTGAGAAAACACCAACTGCTCTTGTCTTGACACGTCAAAACTTGACTGTTGAAGAGGGAACAGACTTCGACAAGGTTGCTAAAGGTGCTTATGTTGTCTATGAAAATGAAGCAGACTTTGATACCATCTTGATTGCGACAGGTTCAGAAGTCAATCTAGCTGTCTCAGCTGCTAAAGAATTGGCTAGTCAAGGCGAAAAAGTCCGCGTAGTCAGCATGCCATCTACAGATGTCTTTGATAAACAAGATGCAGCATACAAGGAAGAAATTCTTCCAAATGCAGTTCGCCGTCGTGTTGCAGTCGAAATGGGTGCAACTCAAAACTGGTACAAATATGTTGGTCTAGATGGTGCTGTTCTTGGTATTGATACCTTCGGAGCCTCTGCACCAGCACCAAAAGTATTGGCAGAATATGGCTTTACTGTCGAAAATCTTGTAAAAGTCGTTCAAAACTTGAAATAATTCTAAAAATCAGGGCGCAAGCTCTGGTTTTTTCTTACTAGAAAAGTAAGGTACAATCTTGTAAAAGTAGCTGAAATTTGATATAGTAGTCCTATGTAAAAGACAAAGGAGAATATAATGGAATCACAATATACATTTTTAATCATTCTTGTGGCTATGGTGGGCTTGATGTTCTTTACGCAACGCTCTCAAAAGAAACAAGCACAAAAACGTATGGAAAGCTTAAACAAACTACAAAAAGGCTATGAAGTGATTACAATCGGTGGACTTTACGGAACAGTCGATGAGGTAGATACTGAGAAGAGAACGATTGTTCTTGATGTAGATGGAGTTTACTTGACTTTTGAACTAGCTGCTATCAAGACCGTATTACCGCTGAAAGAAACAGCTTCACTAGAAGGTGCAATTGAAAAATAAGACGGGATTATTAACTCCCGTTTTTCTATAAAAGAAAGGAAATGGGATGAAAAAACTAGTCTTTGTCTGTCTGGGAAATATTTGCCGTAGCCCTATGGCCGAGTTTGTTATGAAATCAATGACAGATAATTATGAAATCCAAAGTCGAGCGACTTCTTCTTGGGAACATGGCAATCCGATTCATAAGGGAACTCAAGGGATTTTTCAACAGTATCAGATTCCTTATGATAAAGGCAAGACATCGCTTCAGATTAGTAAGGAAGATTTTGAAGCCTTTGATTATATTATCGGAATGGACGCTTCAAATGTTTCTGACTTACGTCAGATGTGTCCAGCAGACTGTCAAGATAAGATTTACTCATTTGCATCTGAAAGTGTTCCAGATCCTTGGTATACAGGAGATTTTGAGGAAACTTATAAGCGTGTTCAAGAGGGTTGTCAAGCTTGGTTAGAGCGTTTAGAAAAGGAGAGTGAAGATGGAAAATCTTAAGAATTTTTACGAAAAGTATCGTGTCTATCTGACTCGTCCACGTTTAGAGCTTTTGGCAGTAGTTACGATTGTTTTTTGTGCTGTGCTCGTCTTTTTTCTAAATATTCCCGGAAAAGGTGTTCTAAAGCTTGATAATGGAACGATTGTTTACGATGGCAGTCTTGTACGTGGTAAAATGAATGGCCAAGGTACTATTACTTTCCAAAATGGGGACCAGTATACTGGTGGTTTCAACAATGGAGCCTTCAACGGAAAAGGTACCTTTCAATCTAAAGAAGGCTGGACCTACGAAGGTGATTTTGTAAATGGTCAGGCTGAAGGAAAAGGGAAACTAACAACAGAACAAGAAGTCGTTTATGAAGGGACTTTTAAACAAGGCGTTTTTCAACAAAAATAAAGCCTCCTTATCAAAGGAGGTATTGTTATCATTTAAAAGTAAGCGCTTACTAGAAAATCTATCTCTTTCCAAGCTCCTCTTCCAATCAAGCTTGTGAAATAAAAAAATATTTGAAATTCATTTCACAAACTCTAAAGAAAAAACTTGATAAGTAAAGAAAATGAGAAAAAATTCACAAACAATAAAAAATTCTTTGTGAAATGTTTATGAAACTGTTTACAAAGTTGAAATAATGCGTTATAATAAACTTGTGAAAAAATTAACAAAGGATATCGATCCTTGAAAGCTATGGAGGAAAATATGGCTGATAAAAAAACTGTGACACCAGAGGAAAAGAAACTCGCTGCTGAAAAGCATGTCGATGGATTGGTGCAAAAAGCTCTAGTTGCTCTTGAAGAAATGCGTAAGTTGGATCAAGAGCAGGTTGACTACATCGTTGCCAAAGCATCAGTAGCAGCTTTGGATGCCCACGGAGAATTGGCTTTACATGCCTTTGAAGAAACAGGACGTGGTGTATTTGAAGATAAGGCAACTAAGAACTTGTTTGCTTGTGAACACGTAGTAAACAATATGCGTCACACTAAAACAGTTGGCGTTATCGAAGAAGACGATGTAACAGGATTGACTCTCATCGCTGAACCGGTTGGTGTTGTCTGTGGTATCACTCCTACAACAAACCCAACATCAACAGCAATCTTCAAATCATTGATTTCATTGAAGACACGTAACCCAATCGTCTTTGCCTTCCATCCATCAGCACAAGAATCATCTGCTCATGCAGCTCGTATCGTCCGCGATGCAGCTATCGCAGCTGGTGCTCCTGAAAACTGTGTGCAATGGATTACTCAACCATCTATGGAAGCAACAAGTGCCCTTATGAACCACGAAGGTGTTGCGACAATCCTTGCAACAGGTGGTAATGCCATGGTTAAGGCGGCTTATTCATGTGGTAAACCAGCTCTTGGGGTAGGTGCCGGAAACGTTCCAGCTTATGTTGAAAAATCAGCAAACATTCGTCAAGCAGCACACGATATCGTCATGTCTAAATCATTTGATAACGGTATGGTCTGTGCCTCAGAGCAAGCGGTTATCATTGATAAAGAAATTTACGATGAATTTGTAGCAGAGTTCAAATCTTACCACACTTACTTTGTAAACAAGAAAGAAAAAGCTCTTCTTGAAGAATTCTGCTTCGGCGTGAAAGCAAACAGCAAAAACTGTGCTGGTGCGAAATTGAATGCTGACATCGTTGGTAAACCAGCAACTTGGATTGCAGAACAAGCAGGATTTACAGTTCCAGAAGGAACAAACATTCTTGCTGCAGAATGTAAAGAAGTTGGTGAAAATGAGCCATTGACTCGTGAAAAATTGTCACCAGTTATCGCAGTTTTGAAATCTGAAAGCCGTGAAGATGGTATTACTAAGGCTCGTCAAATGGTTGAATTTAACGGTCTTGGGCACTCAGCAGCCATCCACACAGCTGATGAAGAATTGACTAAAGAATTTGGTAAAGCTGTTAAAGCTATTCGTGTTATCTGTAACTCACCTTCTACTTTCGGTGGTATCGGGGACGTTTACAATGCCTTCTTGCCATCATTGACACTTGGATGTGGTTCTTACGGACGCAACTCAGTTGGGGATAACGTTAGTGCCATTAACCTCTTGAATATCAAAAAAGTCGGAAGACGGAGAAATAACATGCAATGGATGAAACTTCCTTCAAAAACATACTTTGAACGTGATTCAATTCAATACCTTCAAAAATGTCGTGACGTTGAACGTGTCATGATCGTTACTGACCATGCCATGGTAGAACTTGGTTTCCTTGATCGTATCATCGAACAACTTGACCTTCGTCGCAATAAGGTTGTTTATCAAATCTTTGCTGATGTAGAACCAGATCCAGATATCACAACTGTAAATCGTGGTACTGAGATTATGCGCGCCTTCAAACCAGATACAATCATCGCTCTCGGTGGTGGATCTCCAATGGATGCTGCTAAAGTAATGTGGCTCTTCTACGAACAACCAGAAGTGGACTTCCGTGACCTTGTTCAAAAATTCATGGATATCCGTAAACGTGCCTTCAAATTCCCATTGCTTGGTAAGAAGACTAAATTCATCGCAATCCCAACAACATCTGGTACAGGATCTGAAGTAACACCATTTGCCGTTATCTCTGATAAAGCAAATAACCGTAAATACCCAATCGCTGACTACTCATTGACACCAACTGTGGCAATCGTAGACCCTGCTTTGGTATTGACAGTTCCTGGATTTGTTGCTGCGGATACTGGTATGGACGTATTGACCCACGCGACTGAAGCTTATGTATCACAAATGGCTAGCGACTACACTGACGGTCTTGCACTTCAAGCAATTAAACTTGTATTCGAAAACCTTGAAAGCTCAGTTAAGAATGCAGACTTCCACTCACGTGAGAAAATGCATAACGCTTCAACAATCGCTGGTATGGCCTTTGCCAATGCCTTCCTAGGTATTTCTCACTCAATGGCCCATAAGATTGGTGCGCAATTCCACACAATCCACGGACGTACTAATGCTATCTTGCTTCCATATGTCATCCGCTACAACGGTACACGTCCAGCTAAGACAGCAACATGGCCTAAGTACAACTACTACCGTGCAGATGAAAAATACCAAGATATTGCTCGTATGCTTGGGCTTCCAGCTTCTACTCCAGAGGAAGGTGTGGAATCTTACGCAAAAGCTGTTTACGAACTTGGTGAACGCGTAGGTATCCAAATGAACTTCAAAGCACAAGGAATCGATGAAAAAGAATGGAAAGAACATTCACGTGAACTTGCCTTCCTTGCTTATGAAGATCAATGTTCACCAGCTAACCCACGCCTTCCAATGGTTGACCATATGCAAGAAATCATCGAAGATTCTTACTATGGCTACAAAGAAAGACCAGGACGCCGCAAATAATTGTTATCAGCCTAGAGGCAGGAATTTCCTGTCTCTTTTTTGTAAAATTGGAAGATTGAAAATAATTTTTATCTTTTCTATTTTCACTTTTCATCTGAAGAGGAAAGCTGGGAATGACTAGGTAGACAAAGAAAGACAGCAGTATAGGCTTTTAAAGGAGAAAGAAAAATAAGTGGGGTATAGACAAAAAACAACGCCCGTACTTGCAATTAAACTTAAATAGTTATATAATAGGTTTGTTGAAAGGTGATTTGTAGTGATTCAAGTTACTCTTTTCACAATAAAAATTTCATGATTTTCATAAGGAGGAAATCACTAATGGTAGTTAAAGTTGGTATTAACGGTTTCGGACGTATCGGTCGTCTTGCTTTCCGTCGTATCCAAAACGTAGAAGGTGTTGAAGTTACTCGTATCAACGACCTTACAGATCCAGTTATGCTTGCACACTTGTTGAAATACGACACAACTCAAGGTCGTTTCGACGGTACTGTTGAAGTTAAAGAAGGTGGATTTGAAGTTAACGGTAAATTCATCAAAGTTTCTGCTGAACGTGATCCAGAACAAATCGACTGGGCTAACGACGGTGTAGAAATCGTTCTTGAAGCTACTGGTTTCTTTGCTAAGAAAGCAGCTGCTGAAAAACACTTGCACGCTGGTGGAGCTAAAAAAGTTGTTATCACTGCTCCTGGTGGAAACGACGTTAAAACAGTTGTATTCAACACTAACCACGACGTTCTTGACGGTACTGAAACAGTTATCTCAGGTGCTTCATGTACTACAAACTGCTTGGCTCCTATGGCTAAAGCTCTTCAAGACAACTTTGGTGTTGTTGAAGGATTGATGACTACTATCCACGCTTACACTGGTGACCAAATGATTCTTGACGGACCACACCGTGGTGGTGACCTTCGCCGTGCTCGTGCTGGTGCTGTAAACATCGTTCCTAACTCAACTGGTGCTGCAAAAGCTATCGGTCTTGTAATCCCAGAATTGAATGGTAAATTGGACGGAGCTGCTCAACGTGTTCCTGTTCCAGCAGGTTCTGTAACTGAGTTGGTAGCAGTTCTTGAAAAGAACGTTACTGTTGACGAAGTGAACGCAGCTATGAAAGCAGCTTCAAACGAATCATACGGATACACTGAAGATCCAATCGTATCTTCAGATATCCTAGGTATGTCTTACGGTTCATTGTTTGACGCAACTCAAACTAAAGTTCTTGACGTTGACGGTAAACAATTGGTTAAAGTTGTATCATGGTACGACAACGAAATGTCATACACTGCACAACTTGTTCGTACTCTTGAATACTTCGCAAAAATCGCTAAATAATTCATGAGTCGATAAAAAGCAAGGCCTCTTGGTCTTGCTTTTCTTATATGGAAAAATGGATGACACAACAATCATCCATTCTTTTTTAATTCTTTTTCAAAAGTATCGGAAAGGGCAGTGAAGCTTAAATTCTCTAAAGTAAGTGGATGGGTAAAGGACAGACGAAAGGCGTGGAGCATAAGCCGACTTATCTTTGATTTGCTATTATAGAGAGGGTCGCCCAAAATAGGGAAGTTATGATGCGAAAGGTGCACACGAATCTGATGGGTTCGCCCTGTCTTTAGTTTGCAACGAACCAAGGAAGTCTTGTTTGAGAATTGCTTTAATCTGCTTACATGAGTTTCAGCGTATTGACCGTTTTTTGTATCAACTATTCTTTTTCTGCGGTCATGACGATCACGTCCGATTTTGTCCTTGAAAACAAGCTCTTTGCTGCTGATATTTCCGTTAACAAGTGCCCAATATTCTCTAGAAATCTCTTTTTTCTCCAATAAGCGATTGAGAATAGGCAGGATAAAAGGATTTTTAGCAAAAAGAACTAAACCGCTGGTTTCCATATCTAGACGATGAACGACATAACAGGTCTGGCCAACGTAGGCACTGACATGGTTAAGAAGAGCAATTTCGTTTGGTTGATTGCCGTGCGTTTTCATACCCTCGAGTTTGTTTACAATAATCAAGTGTTGGTCTTGATAAACTTCTTGAACTAAGTCCGGATTTCCCCAAGGGATTGTCTTTTTGGGATAATCTTCCTCGTCAAAAGCCAACTGGCAAACATCTCCAGGCTTCACTATCTCGTTCCAGTGAACTTCTTCTTGATTTATCAAAATATGCTTCTTGACTCTCAAAAAATGCCGGATTTTTCTAGGAATGAGGAGTTGCTCTTCTAGTAATTGCTTCACCGTCATTTGAGGTAAAGAGGCGGGTAATATAAATGTGAATTTCATACAGATATTGTAACAAAAAAAGCCCTATTTGGATAGGAAATAGCTAAATTCTTGTCTTCCTATGATGAAGATGATAAAATAAACGCATGAAATTAGATAAATTATTCGAGAAATTTCTTTCTCTTTTTAAAAAAGAAACAAGTGAACTAGAGGATTCTGATTCGACTAGCTTACGTCGCTCTCGTAGTGATCGAAAAAAATTAGCTCAAGTGGGTCCGATTCGAAAATTCTGGCGTCGCTATCATCTGACGAAAATCGTTGTTATACTAGGTTTGAGTGCAGGCTTGTTAGTCGGAACCTATTTGTTTGCTGTAGCCAAGTCAACCAATGTCAATGATTTGCAAAATGCCTTGAAAACTCGGACTCTCATTTTTGACCGTGAAGAAAAAGAGGCAGGTGCCTTGTCTGGTCAAAAGGGAACCTACGTTGAATTGACTGACATCAGTAAAAACTTGCAGAATGCTGTTATTGCGACAGAAGACCGTTCTTTCTATAAAAATGACGGGATTAACTATGGTCGTTTCTTCTTGGCTATTGTGACTGCTGGCCGTTCAGGTGGTGGTTCTACTATTACCCAACAGCTGGCTAAAAATGCCTATCTGTCGCAGGATCAAACTGTTGAGAGAAAAGCGAAAGAATTTTTCCTTGCCCTAGAATTAACCAAAAAATATAGTAAGGATCAAATTCTAACCATGTACCTTAACAACGCCTATTTTGGAAATGGTGTGTGGGGTGTAGAAGATGCGAGTAAGAAATACTTTGGAGTTTCTGCATCAGAAGTGAGTCTCGATCAAGCTGCGACTCTGGCAGGAATGCTAAAGGGGCCGGAACTGTATAATCCTTTGAATTCTGTAGAAGATTCTACCAATCGTCGCGATACTGTTTTGCAGAATATGCTTGCAGCGGGTTACATTGATAAAAACCAAGAAACCGAAGCTGCAGAAGTTGATATGACTTCGCAATTGCACGATAAGTATGAAGGAAAAATCTCAGATTACCGCTATCCTTCTTATTTTGATGCGGTTGTTAATGAAGCTGTTTCCAAGTATAATTTAACAGAGGAAGAGATTGTCAACAATGGCTACCGCATTTATACAGAGCTGGACCAAAACTATCAAGCAAATATGCAGGTTGTCTATGAAAATACAGCTCTATTTCCGAGGGCAGAGGATGGAACATTTGCTCAATCAGGAAGTGTAGCTCTTGAACCGAAAACAGGTGGAGTTCGTGGAGTTGTCGGTCAGGTTGCTGGCAATGATAAAACTGGATTCCGAAATTTCAACTATGCAACTCAATCAAAACGTAGCCCGGGTTCTACAATTAAGCCTTTAGTTGTTTATACGCCTGCAGTTGAAGCGGGCTGGGCTTTGAATAAGCAGTTGGATAACCATACCATGCAGTACAACAGCTATAAGGTTGATAACTATGCAGGAATCAAAACGAGTCGAGAAGTTCCTATGTATCAAGCCTTGGCAGAATCGCTTAATCTACCTGCTGTTGCCACTGTTAATGATTTGGGCGTCGACAAAGCTTTTGAGGCGGGCGAAAAATTCGGACTCAATATGGAAAAGGTCGATCGTGTTCTTGGCGTCGCCTTGGGAAGCGGTGTCGAAACCAATCCTCTTCAAATGGCTCAAGCATATGCTGCCTTTGCAAATGAAGGTTTAATGCCGGAAGCTCATTTTATTAGTAGAATTGAAAATGCTAGTGGTCAGGTCATTGCGAGCCATAAAAATTCACAAAAACGGGTGATTGATAAGTCTGTAGCTGATAAGATGACCAGTATGATGTTGGGGACATTCACCAACGGTACCGGTATTAGTTCATCTCCTGCAGATTATGTAATGGCAGGAAAAACTGGAACAACTGAAGCAGTTTTCAATCCTGAATACACAAGCGACCAGTGGGTAATTGGTTATACTCCGGATGTAGTGATTAGTCACTGGCTTGGTTTCCCTACCACTGATGAAAGCCACTATCTAGCAGGATCTACTTCAAACGGTGCAGCCCGTGTCTTTAGAAGCATTGCCAATACCATTTTACCTTATACGCCAGGAAGTACCTTTACAGTTGAAAATGCTTATAAGCAAAATGGAATTGCACCAGCCAATACAAGAAATCAAGTACAAAGTAATGAAGAAAATCAGGCGGATAATAGCCTTTCTGATATTAGAAGTCGTGCACAAAATCTGGTAGATGAGGCTAGCCGTGCTATCTCGGATGCTAAAATTAAGGAAAAGGCCCAAACGATATGGGATTCGGTAGTCAATCTATTTCGTTAAGATGCTTGTCAAAGCCTAGCTTTCTTGTTATAATAGATAAGATGGAGGCGTTATGGCACTAAAAAAAGCAAGCCTAGCTTGTGCGGTTTGTGGTTCTAGAAACTATTCAATCAAGATCAGTGGGAACCCCAAGCCAACACGACTAGAAGTAAATAAATTTTGTAAACATTGTGGTAAGTATACTACACACAGAGAAACGAGATAGGAGAGAGCGATGCGTTTTATTGGAGATATTTTTAGACTTCTTAAAGACACAACATGGCCAACTCGCAAGGAAAGCTGGAGAGATTTTCGTTCTATCATGGAATACACTGCTTTCTTTGTTGTGATTATTTATATTTTTGATAAGTTGATTGTTTCAGGTTTGATTCGATTTATTAACATTTTTTAGAAGAATTGTGGAGTTATTCACGCTAGAAGTCTTCTATTATGAAAGGAAGTATCATGGATAGTTTTGATAAAGGGTGGTTTGTCTTACAAACCTATTCTGGTTATGAAAATAAGGTAAAAGAAAATCTATTGCAACGTGCACAAACCTACAATATGTTGGATAATATTCTACGTGTTGAAATTCCAACACAGACAGTGCAAGTTGAAAAAAATGGAAAGAGAAAGGAAGTAGAAGAAAATCGCTTTCCAGGTTATGTTCTTGTAGAAATGGTGATGACAGATGAAGCTTGGTTTGTTGTTCGAAACACGCCAAACGTTACAGGATTCGTCGGATCTCACGGAAATAGATCAAAACCAACTCCATTATTGGAACAAGAGATCCGTGATATCTTGGTTTCTATGGGACAAACTGTACAAGAGTTTGATATTGATGTCGAAGTTGGTCAAACTGTACGTATTATTGATGGTGCTTTTGCAGACTATACTGGTAAGATTACAGAGATTGATAACAATAAAGTGAAGATGATTATCTCTATGTTTGGTAATGACACAGTCGCAGAAGTAAACTTAAATCAAATTGCAGAATTATAACCCTGAGAGAGGCATGTCCTCTCTTTTTTGCGCAGTTGAAGCGGTGTAGAGAACAGAACGGGAAAATAGGACAAAAATGTTTTTGAATCTGTTAGAC